>SXYU01000019.1 GCA_005788235.1 Cytophagales bacterium | reverse complement strand
TGCTCAGGTATTGGAAAATTACGAAGGAGAATGGAGTAGCTCAGTCGAACAATCGCTGGTGGGCTCTATTGGGCAAAAACAAGTGAAATTGGCTGTAAATGCTTTCCCGAACTCGTTTTTTCAATTTGAGGTACCAGCCAATTCTACCGTATTTGTGGATGGAAAACTCTGGGTCTTGACTTTAAATGACACTACTTTTTTTGTGGCCACCAATTCCTTGAAGCAAGAATTTGGGAGAGATAGTCTTTTGGTCACTGTGGTGAGCGATAAAATTAGACTTGGGGAATTTGGATTGACGATTACCAAGGTTGCCAAGAATGAAACGGAAGAGAAAGAGTTAAGTGGGGAGGAACAGTTTTTTGCCCTTGAAAAGCGAACTGTAGTACAACCCCTAAAGGATTTTATGGCTGTATCGCTATTGTCTATTTTGGCCTTAGCGGCAGTTTACAGAAGGGTCTATCCGTATCTGTTGGGAGTTTTGCTTCAACCTTTATCGGTGATCAAGGCGGAAGATTTTTCAGAAAGTGGAGGTCTTCAAAAAGTATTTTCATTGGACATCTTATTTTTTCTATTTCTGGTATCCATGATGCTTGCCCAAAGTTTGCTCACGGGCATCGTTTTGTTTAGACCGGATTGGTTCGGTATTGGAGAGAATTTGACTTCTTTATCACTTATTTATTATTGGATTATTGCTTCCTTTCTGCTCTTGATTTTGACTATTTTGAAATTTTCCGCAATCAAATTGATCAGCTATCTTTTTGATTTAGGAAAGTCTGAGTTCGCCCACTTTTTCTACTTGTTGCGTCTGATTACTTTTGGTTTCGCTTTTGTTTTGGTGGTTACCACATTTTTTACAATCAATGAATTTTTTGAACTGAAGGCGGTATTCACTCAACTGATGAAGGGGGTGTTTTGGGTCTACCTTTTTGGAGTGCTTGGACTTTTCTTGATTATGATGAACAGGTTGAATTTTAAGAAATATCATTTATTTACTTACCTTTGCATTGCGGAAATAGTACCTTTTTTGGTTTTGACCAAATGGATTTTGGTACTAGTCCAGTGATGTGTTGAACGTAAAAAGGAACTCCTAGCATGAGTGCAGCTCCAAAAGATCGCTATACGCCAGTAAAAAGCATACTGGTCTCTCAACCTAAACCTACCGAAGCTAATTCACCTTATTTGCTGCTTGCAGAAAAGTATAAGCTGAAAATCGACTTTAGGCAATTTATAAAGGTGGAACCGGTTCCCCCAAAAGAGTTTAGAAAGCAAAAAATAGATATCTTAAAGCATACGGCTATCATTTTTACAAGCCGAAATGCGATTGACCATTTTTTCGCGATTTGCAAGGATTTCAAGATTGAAATGCCTGCTGAAATGAAATATTTCTGTATTTCAGATCAAACAGCCCACTACCTTCAGAAGTACATTGTGATTCGTAAGCGCAAGCTATTTGTGGGACTTAAGACCGCAGAAGACTTGTTTGATTATTTTAAAAAACATAAAGGCGAAAAATACCTGTTTCCTTGTTCGGACATCCGCAAAGAGGACATTCCTTCCTATATGGAGAAGCAGGGGATCGCATTTACAGAAGCAATCATATACCATACGGTAGCGGCAGACTTATCCGACTTGGCAGATGTCAAGTACGATATTTTGGCTTTTTTCAGCCCGTCTGGGATTAAATCTTTGCGCCAAAATTTTCCAGATTTTGTTCAGGGTAAAACGCGCATCGCTGCATTTGGACCTACCACCGCACAGGCTGTACGCGATATGGGATTGATCTTAGACATCGAAGCCCCCATGCCAAACGCCCCAAGTATGACGGGTGCTTTGGAATTGTTTATAAAAAAAGCCAATAATTTGTGATTCTAAGAATCATTTTCGGTGTATTCTCAGTTTAAATTCTTAGACTAGTTTAAATTTGAGGACTCCACAGCCAAATGAACAGAAAAATCGACTTGGTTATTTTTTTTAAAGCAGTAGCTTTTTTGCTTCTGCTCTTGGCATCGAAGGAGGGCTTTGCCCAGCAAGACCCTCAGTTCACGCAATACCTGTATGCAGGCAATTTTTTCAATCCTGCCTTAGCGGGTAAGTCCGGTGCACTTGAGTTTTCTGCGTTCCATCGCTCCCAGTGGCAGGGCTATACGACTACAAGTGGAGTGGGCAATCCACCCACCACCCAGTTGATCACCTTTCAAAATAGATTAAAAGGGAAAAATTTTGGGTACGGACTCACTGTGGTCAACGATCGGTTAGGGGCCACCTCCAACCTTGAGGTGAATTTGCAAGGGAGTTATCATAAAAAAATTCAGCAAACACAACTCAGTTTTGGAGGATATTTTGGTGTGTCCAACAGTACCTTAGATTTTGAGGAATTGCAATTTGTGAATCCTGAGCCAAGTCTTCCGCAATCAGGTACTGAGACCCAGCTTGCATTGGATATGGGAGCAGGACTACTTGTAGATGGAGGTAATTTTTATGTTGGCCTAAGTGGCAGGCACTTGAATCAAGCATCTTTTGATTTTGGGGATGGGAGCTTTGCCAACCGACTTCAACTACACAATTATCTGCTGATGGGATACCGAATGCGCCCAATCGGTCAGCTACGGGTAGAACCTAGTATTTTAATAAAATCTTTAGGAACAAATACTTTGTCTTATGATATCAGCGTTGTAGCCATACTTCAAAATAAATTGACAGGAGGTCTTGCTTACAGAGGGGAGGAATCGGCATCTGTAATTTTGGGGTATAGCTTATTGAAAGATAATAGTTTAAAACTAGGATATGCGTTTGATTTAGTGATTGGGGGCAAAGACGCAAAAGCTCCGACCTCCCATGAATTGATGTTGCGTTATGCTTGGGTAGATGTTTCGAAAACAGTCAACCGAGTAATACAAAGAACACCAAGATTTAGGTTTTAGTAAGTACTTAGCACAAACAATTAATTAATTACGAGGTTTTTAACATTAACAGTTAATTGCGACTTAATAGGTATTGTTTTATTCACCTAAAAAAAGCTAACTTTCGAAGCCATTTTCATAAATTGTAATAGTTTGGCCAAAAATTTGATGATGCTTTAAAAATATCATTTATGTACACAAAATTAAAAATTCCTTTTCTAACGCTTGCCATAGGATTCATGCTAATTGCCATTTTGCCAAGTTGTGGTCTGCTCAGTAAAAAGGGAGAGGCAAGTAATAAAGCAAATCGAAAAGGAGAGGTTACAGGTGTTGCAAAGCGGATTCGCTGGAAGCAAAACCTACCAATTGATATGGTTCCGATAAAGGCAGGGACTTTTTGGATGGGCCAAGCAGACGAAGATATTGCTTACACCCAAGCATCGTTAAACAAACAGATTACGATATCTGAATTTTTTATGGACAAGTACGAAGTGTCCAATAATAAGTATCGACAATTTTTGGAAGCTATCAAATCTGGTCAGCTGGATACGGGGACTCCTACAACGCTGAAAGCAACCCCTACTTTTGTCTTAGATGATTTGAAGCCTGACAGCACGGTTTGGACGAAAAATTATGCCTTTCATTATGGCGACCCTTTGATGGAATTTTATTTTGACCATCCAGCTTTCGATACTTATCCAGTTGTGGGGGTGTCTTACGATCAGGCACAAAAGTATTGTGAATGGAGAACCTATCATTTACTTGCAAACGACGACATCGAGTTTGATTTGCCAGCATTCAGACTTCCTACAGAAGCAGAGTGGGAATATGCGGCTAAAGGAGGAAACGAAATTGCGAAGTACCCTTGGGGAGGCCCATATATCCAAAACAAGAGAGGCTGTTTGATGGCTAACTTCAAGCCAGGCAGAGGCAATTACATCGACGATGGATTTTCCTACACTGCCCCTGTAGATGT
>SXYU01000195.1 GCA_005788235.1 Cytophagales bacterium | reverse complement strand
CTGTGCACCTGCAGTTTGATAAAGTCTTCGAAGTGCTTGACGCATCGACGACTGATCTCCATGGGATAGCACTGCCCCAGCACCTGCTTGGCTGAGGATCTCCGAACTATCTCCTTGCGGATCGCCCAAAGCCAATACCGGAAGCCCCGTCGCGAGGTATTCGAAAAGTTTGCCTGGAATATTCCCTTTGGCATTTTTGGTGTCGGTGAGAATCAATACCAAGGCATCTGCTTTGGAATAAAATTCAAATACCTGACGATGAGCAACATAACCTGCAAAGTGGATGTGGCGCTGTAGCCAAGGATCAGCCTGTACGTGTTGCTGCACGGGCTCACTTACTTTTCCAACAAAAGTCCAAGAAACCTCCTCCCCAGCTTCTTCAAATTCAGCCTTCATGGCCTGCATCAATGGAAGTGGGTTGCGGATGGCGTCTATGATTCCAGAGTAAATCAAGTGAAGTTGATTAGCTGACTTGGGCCTAGGGGTAAAATCTTCAGGAATATCTGCCGGATCGTAGCCATTGGTGATTAGTTCAATTTTTCTTCCCGAAAGTTTCTCCAAATCACGCTGGAAGGTTGGGGAGATCGTCACCACCACATCAGCCTGCTGCAAAACCTTCCTTTCCAGGGCTTCGTGCCGTCTCCGAATAAAGGGCAACATCGGAAGGGTATCTAAAAATTCCCACTGAGACCAAGGATCTCTTAAGTCGGCAAGCCAAGGGATGTTGTGTTTTTGCTTGAGCTGATGCCCGATTAAGTGCAGGCTATGGGGAGGCCCTGTGGTGATGATTGCTTCGAATTGTCCTTCTTTGAGCAGCAAATTCAGAAATTGGACGGAAGGCTTCACCCAAAAGACCCGAGGGTCTGGCACCAGCAGGTTGGCCCGTATCCAGATGGCCACTTTTTCCAGAAATCCCTTTTTTTGCTGTTCCAGGATACGGCCAGGATGGCTTTCCGCTTGCTTTTTTAATTTGGTAAACAATTGATAAGGCTCCCAGATGGGAAAGCGGATGACCTCGAGATTGGGAGAGATTTCGTTGAGCAGAGTTTCGTCTTGGAGATCAAAATCGGGATTTTCTGGCGTAAAAATAACTGGTTCCCAACCTGCCTCGGGCAGGTATTTAGCAAACTTCAACCAACGCTGAACTCCCGAACCTCCACTAGGAGGCCAATAGTAGGTAATGATTAAAACGCGTTTTTGAATGGTTGCCACGGGAGTTGCCACTACTTTGAGTGGCAAATGTACAAAAAAGAAGAAGGGGAAATTGCTTTCCCCTTCTTGATAAAAACTCGAGTTATTCTCCTTGACCCAAGGAATATCCCTTCACCCCATCAAAGGTGTAGAGGTGCTCTGTCTTTATAAAATCAAGCCCTAGCTGGTCGGCTTTTTGGAGAAGATTTATCACTTGGCCATGGCTGATTGTTTTTCCTTCTTCCACTTTGAAACGACATCTCCAGTGATCTGTGCGGAAGGTTTCCATCATGCCATCAGGAAATACCTTTACCCCTCTATTTGTGATGAGGCTGAGTTTCAATCCACCTGTATTGAGTCTATTCATGAGCTTACCTAAGACATTGGGATCTCGTTGATCTTGATCCCAATCCAGGAACATGTCTATGCCAATCAATTCCTTTTTTGCTTTTGGCTTGGGTCGGAGGGCAACATCCAAGGGAGCATCGCTTTCGTTACCAAAAGAAGCGGGAGTCATTTGACTAGGCACCTGTCCCAGACGAGCAATCACTGCCTGGGTAAATTCCTGAGTTCCTACTTTCTTTGAGGACAAGCCTTCTTCGTAAATATCCCCGGTATGAATTCCGTCTTCGAGAGTTTTCATCCAGGCATTTGAGATCTTCTCCGCAATTTCTGGCTGGCCGATGTGCACCAGCATCATGATGGCTCCGTTCAATAAACCAGAAGGATTGGCAATGTCCTTGCCTGCAATGTCGGGAGCAGAACCATGGATGGCTTCAAACATGGCCACTTCTTCGCCTACGTTTGCAGAACCGCCCAAGCCAACAGATCCGGTCACTTGTGCCGCCACATCGGAGATGATGTCTCCATATAAATTGAGTGTGACTATCACATCAAAAATCTCGGGGCTATCTGCAATCAAGGCTGTTCCGATATCGATGATCTTGTGGTCTGCTTCAAGGGTTGGATACTCCTTTGCAATCTCAATAAAGATTTTGTGAAACAAGCCATCTGCAAGCTTCATGATATTGTCTTTGGTCATGCAAGTTACTTTTTTGCGGCCATACTTTTTGGCGTACTCGAAGGCATAGCGAATGATTTTTTCAGATCCAGGCTGCGAAATCACCTTCAAACATTGGTACACCTCCTGGGTTTGGCGGTACTCAATCCCAGCATAGAGATCCTCTTCATTTTCGCGGATAATCACCAAATCCGTTTTTGGAAAATATGTTTTGATAAAAGGCGAATAGGCTTTGCAAGGACGAATGTTGGCATACAATCCAAAGGACTTGCGAGTAGTGACATTGAGGGACTTGAAACCCCCTCCTTGGGGGGTGGTGATAGGCGATTTCAAAAAAACCTTGTTGGCCCGAAGTGAATCAATCGCCTTGAGTTCCATACCGGAACTAATCCCTTTGAGGTACACCTTTTCTCCAATTTCGATTACCTCGTACTCCAATTTGGCTCCTGAAGCATCTAGGATGGCCAGGGTTGCTTTCATGATTTCAGGACCGATTCCGTCTCCGTAGGCTACGGTAATTTTTGTTTTGGAGTTCATGGGTAGATTTGGGTTTAAATTCTTCTCTTTCGTGCGGCAAAAGTACAAAAAAACGCCAGAATACGGGCTCTGAAATTCAAAAATTCTCTTTAGGATATAAATAAAAAATAGTCGATTTCAGGCTATTTTGGCCATTATTAAGTTTTTTCTCCTGACTTGAATTTGGTAGTGTTGGAGGGGGAGGTATATTTGTCTGAATTATGCCGCCTGACTATGTCTGAATTTGTCAACATTCTCACCGAAGAACGACAAGGTATCCTTTACCTAACGATCAATCGAGAGGATAAACTTAACGCAATGAACCTCGCAACCCTAGCTGAGTTGAGGTCAGTATTTGAGCAAGTCATGGACAACAAGGCCATCAAGGCCGTCATACTTACTGGAGCTGGAGAGAAGGCCTTTGTAGCCGGTGCAGACATCACCGAAATAGCCTCCCTCAATGAGGTCAATGCACGCAAATTTGCGGAAAGTGGTCAAGAAATTTTTGCGATGATCGAAAACTGCCACAAACCGGTAGTCGCCGTCACCAACGGATATACTCTAGGCGGTGGCTGTGAATTGGCCATGGCATGTCACATGCGAATTGCGACTTCCAATGCAAAATTTGGGCAACCCGAAGTGAATCTTGGCATCATTCCAGGCTATGGTGGTACCCAGCGTCTCACCCTATTGGTAGGTCGAGGCAAAGCCAATGAGTTGATGATGACAGGCAATATGATTGGGGCTGAAGAAGCCAAAAACTTAGGGCTTGTCAACCATGTGCTTCCTACCAAGGAAGAAGCCATCGCTACAGCAGAAGGAATTTTAGAAAAAATAATGAGCAAAGCCCCCCTAGCCATCGGCATGGTGGTTGATTGCGTGAATGCCGTTTTTCTGGAGGAAAATGGCTACCAAACTGAAGCCAACTCCTTTGCACGCTGCGTCAAATCGGGAGACTATAAGGAAGGCACCTCGGCATTTTTGGAGAAAAGAACGCCTGTCTTCCGTGGAGAGTAAGTGATCCAGCAACCCATGGGCACACTAAAAAAACTCGCAGGACAAACAGCCATCTATGGTCTAAGCAGCATTTTAGGACGCTCCATCAATTTTTTGCTGATCATCGTCTATACTGGATACCTGAGTAGGGCAGATCTCGGCGCATTTACAGGCATCTACGCCTTGATCGGATTTTTAAATATTGTCTTCACTTATGGGATGGAAACCGCCTTTTTCAGGTTTTCAACTGGAAAAAATCAGGATCCCAGCCGAGTATACCACAACACCCAATCTTTATTGGTTTTTACCAGCCTCGTATTGGGGTCGGGTATTTACCTAGCAGGGCCAATTTTGGCAGAATGGATGGACTATCCAGGCCAAGCTTACTTGTTTCAATGGACTGCGGTATTGCTTGTCTTCGATGCCATTTTGGCGATTCCTTTTGCAAAACTCCGACTAGAAAATAAAGCGAAAACCTTTGCAGGAGCCAAGTTGATCAATATTTTACTGAATGTTACCTTCAACCTCCTTTTGCTGATTTGGATTCCTGGATGGATTCAAACCGGAATTCTACCTGAAGGAGTCCTGGGCTACCAATCCAATTGGGGGGTAGAATACATTCTTCTGGCCAACTTACTAGCCAATGGCTTGATTATTCCTTTTGTCTGGTGGAAAGCAGGATTTTTTTCCTTCCGCCTTGAAAAAGAAGTTCTTCAGCCCATGTGGACTTACTCGCTGCCCTTGCTATTTATGGGATTGGCAGGTGTAACCAACGAACTTATATCACGGTTATTATTTGAGTATGTGTTGCCAATAAACTTTTATCCCGGATTAAGTAGCCGAGAGGCTGCAGGCATTTTTGGTGCTAATTTCAAGTTAGCCATCCTGATGAATTTGGTGATTCAGGCCTTTAAGTATGCTGCAGAACCTTTCTTTTTCAGAGAGTCCAAAGAAAAGGATTCTCCCAAAATGTATGCACAAGTAATGCATGTCTTTATTCTATTTTGCTCCCTACTGATGATCTTGATATCCGTTAATCTTCAATGGATTGGGCCATTATTCTTAAGAGCTGAGGTGTATGAAATGGGATTCTCCATTGTTCCCATATTGCTGCTAGGCTACTTGCTGTTGGGAATTTATTTCAATCTGTCCATCTGGTTTAAACTGACTGATAAAACAAGTTACAGCTTTTGGATTACCTTCTTGGGAGCTATAGTCAGTGTGTTAGGCATTGCTTTATTTGTGCCGATCCTAGGTTTTATGGGGGCAGCCCTTAGCACAGTAGCCTGCTACGCGGTGATGGCAATTATTTGCTACTTATATGGGCAAAAATATTACCCCATCCCCTATCAAACGCGTAGTGGCTTGGGATATCTGGTACTCGCTTTTACCTTAAGTTGTGGGGGATTTTATGTGCAGACAGAAGACATCGCCTTGGATTTTTTGATCAAAAATTCTGGTGCCCTAATTTTTCTTGGGGTACTATTACTTAGGGAACGAAAGTTCTTTACCTCACTCATGGAGAAGAAATCCTAGATTTCCCCAGCTAGCAACTTCCTTTTCTTCAGCCAAATTGATGAAAAGGCACTATGTTTGCAGAGTTCATTTGAAATTCCAATCTTCAGTGAGAGTAACTCCCTTTTTTCTTCTGTTTTGCCTTGTTTTTTCAAGTCCTTTTGCTGGATTTACTCAGAAGTCTTTGTCCAAAAAAGAGATCAAGGCCCAAGAACTTGCAGCAAATGCAAGTCGCTTTTTTATCGAAGGAGAAAAATCCTTCGCCTTGGGGGATTTGGAAAAAGCGTACCAATATCTGTCAAAAGCAAGGGAATTTGCTCCTGAGGAACCTGCCATCTCCTACAAACTGGCAGAGCTGCTTTTAAAAAATAACCAATCCGAAAAAGCACTTCCTTTTGCCTTGAAAGCAGCTGCTGGAGATCCTACTAATTTATTCTATATGCTGCTAGTAGCAGAAATTTATACGGGTTTGAATAAGCCTTTGGAAGCTGCTGCCCTGTTGGAAAGGTTGACCACAGGATCCACTAAAAACCAACAGTACAACTTGGAGTTGGCATCCATTTACTTGAATGCCAATGAATTTGACAAGGCCCTCGTAGCATTAGACCGTGCTGAAGCCTACTATGGAGTTCGAGAAGCGTTTTCTTTTCAGAAGCAACGGATTTACCTACGAAAAGATCAGCTTGAAAAAGCAGTTGAGGAGGGAAAAAAATTAATTTCTTCCTTCCCAGGCAATCCAAATTACGTACTCTCCTTGGTAGAGATTTTATTCAACAATGCAAAGTTGGATCAAGCCATCCAACTGGTACGGACAGAAATCAAAAAATACCCAAATCAGCCCGAACTCCAGCTGGCAGCTTACAGCCTTTACCAAGAGAAGGGTCAAATCGCACAAGCCAATGCCTTTCTTTTGGAGGCAATCGCTAGTCCAGACTTAGCTCCTGCCTCCAAGGCCGCTGCATTTCAAGGGGTAGTGCAAGAGATGAAAACAGTGGAGCGTGACAAGCTGCTCGACAAGTTGGAATTGCTTTTAAATGAGTGGCATGCTGAAGACCCAACCGTTTTGGAGGCTATCGGAAATCGAAGGAAAGCCGAAAATAAGTTGGCAGAAGCGCTACAGCTTTATAAAAGATCTCTGGCAATTCAACCCAAAAACGAAAAATTGTTGGAAGAGGCAATTGTCAACTCTTTTGATGCTGGAGGGAATTATGAGGAGGTGGCTAGGTACACCGGTATTGCTATAGATGAATTTCCAGAAAGCGCAGAATTTTGGTTTTATGAAGGAGTAATCCTCTCGGGACAGAAGAAAGATTCGTTGGCTGTTCAGGCGCTTGAAACTGCTCTTCGATTGAATGAAGCTAAAAATCCGCAATTGGCGCAAGTAGCGTACGGCACTTTGGGCAATAGCCAGTACAAATTGGGTGATCAAGCTGCTGCATTCAAAAATTTTGAGAAGGCATTGGCGCTCAATCCAACTGACGAACAGGTCTTGAATAATTATGCTTATTTCTTGGCTCTAGCAAACCAAGAATTGGACAAAGCATTGGATATGGCTCAGCGTGTGGTGAAAAAACATCCTAAAAATGCCACCTATTTAGACACCTTGGCCTGGGTTTTGTACCAGCTTAAGCGGTATTCGGAGGCGTCTTTGTATTTAGAAGAAGCACTAAAAATCGAAAGAGAACCGAGTGGCGTCTTGATGGAACATTTTGGGGATATTTTATATCGATTAGGAAAGGTAGAAGATGCTTTAGGATGGTGGAAAAAAGCTAAAGAAAGCCCTGAAGGATCCGATTTACTTGCACAAAAAATTAAAGATCAACGAATCCATGACTAAGTTCCAAATCCTTGCGGCCCTAGTGCTTCTTGTGTTGAATTGGGGTTGTGCCAAAAAAACCACCCTTTTTGAGGGCAATCAGGTTATGGAATCCTTTGCCCCGAATACAACTCAATTTGGATACTTGCAAGCCAAAGCAAAAATAGTCCTCGAGGAGGATTCAGGTAAAATCACGCGCGGAACGCTTCAGCTACGCTCAAAAAAAGATAGTTTAATTTGGTTTTCCCTATCGCCTGGCCTTGGTGTGGAGGCAATTCGAGGTTTGCTTAGCCAGGAAAAAATTCAACTTCAGGATCGCTTGGGCAAGGAAGATATCAACATGACTTATCCAGAATTTGAGAAAAGGTTTGGAATCAAATTATCCTTGGAGTTATTTCAAAATCTTCTTTGGGGTGACATTCCCTATCCAGCTAGTTATGAAGATCGGTTGGTGCGCGTTGGAAAAAAGTTTGAGTTAACTCAAGTTCGAGACAAAGTTCGCTATTTTAGTAAGGTCGATACCCGTCACGGAAAGGTTACGGAATTAGCAAGTGCAGCTCTTTCAGGTGAAGGTTCAATTTTAGCAAGTTTCCCAAAGTTTCAAAACATCCAATCTCAAATATTCCCTGCTGAAGCATTGGTAAAAGTGGCTTTAGAGGAGCCTATGGGATCTAAAAATTTTAGGATTTACATCAACTGGACTACCTTAGATCCTCAGACAAGTCCCTTAAT
>SXYU01000194.1 GCA_005788235.1 Cytophagales bacterium | reverse complement strand
CCCGACACAAACCAACTGCCTAAGTCCGAAAAGGCTCGGTCCACAAAGCCATCGGAAGTAATCTTGGAGAGTCGTGCATCTACGGCGAAGCGGTTGTTGAGTAGGCCTGTTCCCGCTTTGACGGTATGTCTCCAGGTGTTGAAGGAGCCGAAACCATTGTCAACTTCGGCATAGGCCTCGTCGCGGCGGGTGTCCGTCTGAAAGTTGAGGCTGGCGCCAAAGGCTGCCGCGCCATTGGTGGAAGTACCCACCCCACGCTGGATCTGGATGTTTTCCACAGAGGAAGCAAAATCCGGCATGTTGACCCAAAAGACCCCA
This sequence comes from Cytophagales bacterium, assembly GCA_005788235.1. Classification (GTDB taxonomy): domain Bacteria; phylum Bacteroidota; class Bacteroidia; order Cytophagales; family Cyclobacteriaceae; genus Algoriphagus. Next base: position 2,923 of record SXYU01000194.1, on the reverse strand, counting down.
TGCGCCTCTGCATCGTTGAGTGGAATGCCGTTGATGGTGGCATTGATACGGGTTTGGTCGGTGCCTCGGATCCGAATGCCCGTGTAGCCCACTCCAGCTCCTGCGTCAGAGTGGCTGACTACGGAAGGGGAAAAGTTGAGGAGAATGGGAATGTCCTGCCCCAAATTCCGCTTGGCGATTTCCGACTTATCCACCGTAGTGAAGGTGGTTGGCGTACTCTCTGAGGCGCGGGTAGCGGAGACAATGAATTCCTCGCTTAAGAAATCCTTAGACTCCAATCCCAGTTCCAGGAAGGCCGCCAAAGGAAGCTCTACTGACTTCCGTACGGTTTCGTAGCCTACGTAGGAAACTCGGATTTCCTGCTTTCCATTGGGTACTCGTGCTAGCGTAAACTTACCGTCTGAATCCGTGACGGCAACCTTTCCCAAACTTTCAATCCAAACCGAAGCCCCAACCAAGGGAATCAAAGTCTTGGCATCGTAAATTTTCCCAATTAGGCTGTTTTGTGCCCATGCAGTGAAGCTGGCAAGAAAAATTATCCAGCTGAGTAATCCTTTTTTCATAGTACTCTCCCTTCCGGGATTTTGAGTGAAACATGAGAAAAACCTAGGGGTGGTTTTCGTTGGTTGTTTACCCTTTAGACGAAACCTACGACTAAATCCTAGCCAAGAAAGCTCGCACTTTCCCTTCAAGAATAAGTTTTTCGACTCCGTATTCTCATTTCCCTTCGCCGGCATTACCCGGATCAGGTAGTATGGGTATGATCTCAGCCCGTTGTATTAAAGGCACCCCTTATGATCTGATGCAAATGTAGTCGCGAAAAGTTTTTTTCCAAAGTTTCTCTAGAACTCTCTTTTTCCTAACTTGATGGCTCCACCTTAGCCACACTTGTGATGCGACTGTACAAATTAATTTCAGGCACCTTATTGGACATTAACGGCACCTACTCCTTAGGACCAGAACTTGATTGGGACGACCTATTGGGTAGAGAGCAGCTCTCCAAGTTACTAGCAGCAGAAGCACAGCATTGGGAAAACATCTCCCAAGAAAAAGCGGAAGAGCTAATTCAAGAAGGATTACTTACCCCTATGGGAAATCAAGAAATTTGGGCTGCGGGGGTAACCTATTACCGAAGTAGAACTGCCCGAATAGAAGAGTCTAGCGATTCAGGTGGAGGCACTTTTTACGACAAGGTCTATGTGGCGGAGCGCCCTGAACTTTTTTTTAAAGCCACGGCTAGCCGAGTGGCACCTCCTGGCGGAAAAGTCAATATTCGCAAAGACTCGAACTGGAATGTTCCTGAGCCCGAATTGACCTTGCTCCTATCGCCCTCCGGCAAGGTGCAGGGATTTACCATTGGCAACGACATGAGCAGCCGAAGTATTGAGGGAGAAAATCCTCTCTACCTCCCTCAGGCAAAAGTGTACCTAGGCAGTGCATCCATTGGCCCTTGTCTACTGATCCAGGAAGAGCATTTGCCTGATTCCACGACCATCCAACTTGAAATACAGCGCAACCAAATCAGTGTAGTGTCGGGTGAAACTACCCTAGCACAGCTCAAGCGAAGACCTAATGAGCTTGCACAATGGCTCTACCGATCCAATTCCTTTCCCATTGGGTGCCTGATGATGACCGGTACGGGGATTGTTCCCGATGACTTTACCTTGGAAGTAGGAGACCGGGTGTTAATTACCATTTCCGGTATCGGCACGTTGGAAAATGTGGTCGGCTGCATTTAAGCTTTTGTTTAAAAATTCAATTCTCACAACTTAAACTACTGAAAAAGTAATAAACCATCCGACTCCAACTCGCTAAGGGTTCAGGAATATCCCTACTAAATCTATCTATGAATTCCCAGTCACTTACAAAAACCCCATTGAGACCATTCCGTTGCCATTGGTAAAAATCTATACCCCCTCTCGCAGAAAAGGTGTAGTTTAATATCCTTATTCATAACCATGAAAATTTTTATTGCTGTTTTTTCTCTTGCATGTCTCTTACTCAGCGTGCAACTAGTTGCTCAAACTAGCACTAAGCCCGATGCTTTTGCTTTCAAACTCAAACAGCCCATTACGCTAGATGGGGTATTGGATGAAGATGTTTGGAAAGATTCCAAGGGCTGGAATGGGGACTTTATGCAGTACTTCCCCTCCGACACCTCTTTGAGTAAATTGCCTACTCGCGTGAAGATTGCTTTCGATGACAACAACTTGTATATCGCAGCGATCATGGAGAATGCAGGGCCAAGAAAATATGTCACCACCTCTCTCAGAAGAGACTATCGTGGGGAACAAAACGATGGAATCACCTTCGTTTTCGATACATTCAATGACGGAACCAATGCCTTTCATTTTGGAGTAAATCCCTATGGCGTACAGCGTGAAGCCTTGCTCGCCAATGGAGGCTCCCGCCCTGATGACCTCAACCAAGCATGGGACAACAAGTGGTATTCCGAAGCAAAAATGATGGAAAATCAGTGGCAGGTAGAAGCCATTATTCCCCTAGCTACCATACGATTTAGAGAAGGTACAGAAAGCTGGAATGTCAACTTCTACCGAATAGATAGTCATACAGGAGAGCGATCCACTTGGGCCCCCATTCCCAGAAATTTTAGTTTTGTATCTACTGCATTTCTTAGAAAAATGGTATTTGAGGAGCCTTTACAAAAAAGAGGAGCCAATGTTTCGCTAATTCCGTATGTGGCGGGGCGTACTTCCAAAAACTCCCTCGAAAAAAGCAGCGAAGCCCTCAGACCTGCGATCGGAGGAGATGCCAAAATTGACATTGGACCTGCAATCAACCTCGATCTGACGTTTAACCCTGATTTTTCGCAGGTGGAAGTAGATCAACAGGTAACCAATCTGGACCGATTTGAAATCTTTTTCCCTGAGCGAAGACAATTTTTTCTAGAAAATGGTGATCT
>SXYU01000018.1 GCA_005788235.1 Cytophagales bacterium | reverse complement strand
GATCATTTTAGATAATTTTTCAAATTCCCATGAGACCGTACTCGACCGCCTAGCCGAGATTACTGGGAAGAGATTTGCATTTTATAAGGGTGATTGCAACCAACGGGAGCTCTTGGATCAAATCGCTCAAGATCATCAGCTTTCAGGTGTCATCCATTTCGCAGCCTTTAAGGCAGTAGGAGAAAGTACACAGCAGCCCTTGGCCTATTATAAAAACAACCTAGGCTCTTTGCTTGTCCTTCTTGAATTTATGCAAGACAAGGGAATTCAAAATATCGTTTTTTCCTCTTCCTGCACCGTTTATGGGCAGCCCGATGTCTTGCCAGTGACAGAATCCACACCTCGCAAAGATGCCGAAAGCCCTTATGGCAATACCAAAAAAATTGGAGAAGATATTTTGGTGGATTACATCAAGAGTAAGCCAGGAATTCGAGTGGTGGCGCTTCGTTATTTTAACCCAGTCGGGGCACATCCTAGTGCAAAGATTGGGGAGCTGCCTATGGGGACTCCTCAGAATCTGGTTCCCTTCATTACGCAAACTGCCGCTGGCATTCGCCAGAAACTAACCGTTTTTGGTAACGATTACAATACAGCCGATGGGAGTTGCATTCGGGATTACATTCACGTAGTAGATTTGGCAGATGCACATGTGAAAGCCCTTGGTTTTCTTTTTGAAAAGCCACTTGATTTTTATGAGGTTTTCAATGTAGGCACAGGAAGAGGAAATACTGTGCTCGAGGTGATTCATACTTTTGAAAAAGTTAATGGCATTCAATTGGCCTATGAAATTGGCCCAAGAAGGGCTGGAGATGTGGTGAAGACCTGGGCGGACACCACCAAAATAAATCAAGTCTTGGGCTGGTACCCCAAATTTTCTTTGGAAGACTGTATGAAAGACAGTTGGAGATGGCAGCTGACCTTAGCCAATAAAAAGTCCAAGATACCATTCACAGAATAGCAATCTCCACTTAAAAAAATAGCCCCACCAAATCTTATTTTGGTGGGGCTATCTTTGAAAAAAAGAACTTATTCTTCTTCTTCCATCTCATCCTCAGGCTTTACAGCGCTCATCTTTTTCACCTTATCACCTTCTTTAAGCTGTTTGCTTACGACAAAGTAAGGTCCAGAGATCACTTCGTCACCTTCCTTTAATCCGGATAAAATCTCAATGTTTTCATAGTCCGATATTCCTGTCTTCACCTCACGGATTTTGGCGACACCATTCTCACTAACAAAAACAATTTCTTTGGCCTTTACTGGAGCTCCAGCCAAACTATCCTTTTTATCTTCACGCGTAGTTACCGCAGAAAGTGGAATCGCGAGTGCATTGTTTTTGGAGTTAGTCAAGATTTCTACAGATGCAGTCATTCCTGGACGGAATGGGTACTTATTTCCTGCGTTGACTAAGTCTTGGTAGGAATCGTTAAGAATTCGAATTTTAACTTTAAACTCGGTTACTGCATCTGGAGAAGCCTTGGTATTTGCAGTATTCGCGATGCTAGTTACAATTCCTTTAAACTTCTTCCCCGTAGAAGAATAAGCATCTACATCGATAATTGTGGTGTCTCCTAAGGAAAGACGAACAATATCATTCTCATTTACATCTACGCGTACTTCCATCTTGGAAAGGTCTGCAATGGTCATCATCTCAGTACCGGCCATCTGCTGTGTACCCACTACGCGTTCGCCTTGCTCCACTTTTAAGCTGGATACAATACCAGACACAGGGGAATTTACATTGGTTAGACGAAGGTTTTCAGAGGCTTCGTTTACGGAAGCCTGCGAACTTTTAATAATAAATTCAGAAGCTACGACGCTTTGTTTGGCCGCCTCAAGGTCTTTTTGAGCGGAAGTATAGTTGGCTTGGGCTTGCTCAAAATCTGCATCAGAAATCGCTTTTTGTTGGTGTAGCGCACGCTGACGCTTAAATTCCAATTCAGAGCGGGTAAACTGTGCTTCAGAGCGTTGCAAATTCGCACGAGTCTGAGCCAAATTTGCCATTTGCTGGTTGAGGTTGGCACGGGTTCGATCTAAAGCTGATATAAAGTTGTCGGGACGAATCTTGACAAGTAGTCTTCCCATCTCTACGGAATCCCCTTCTTGCACATTTAACTCAATTATTTCACCTGCCACATCTGGAGAAAGTTTTACTTCCACTTCAGGTTGAATCTCACCTGAGCTACTTACTTTCTCTACAATAGCAACACGCTTGGCTAAAGCAAATTCAACCTCGGTTTCCTTTGCACCACCAATCCAGCCAGCAGACTTTCCGATTATGGCAAAAATGATAATCACACCTACAGCTCCGAGTAGGTAATAAAGCAATTTGTTAGACTTTTTAGTAGCCATGGTTTAGTTTAGATTAATGGGGTTACCAAGATAAAAATCAAGGACTTTAATTCTGAAAATATAGCTGTACTTCGCATTCAATAGGTCTGCCTGTGCATTAAACAAATTGTTTTGAGCCACTTGAAAGTCCACCGAATTGATGGCCCCTAAATTAAAGCGTTGCTGCGCAATTCGAAAGGTTTCTTCTAGACTCTTCACCCGAACCAAGGAAGCCTGGTAGGAAAGCTCCGAGGATAGTGCGGAATTGTATGCGGTCTCAATATCCTGTCTCAACTTATTTTTGGATTCGGTCATGGATACTTCAGCCAATTGCTGCTGTACTCGCGCACGCTGAAGGTTGGATTTGTTGCTAAAGCGAGTGAATAAAGGAATGCTGAAATTGAGCGTACCAGACTGGGAAAAGTTATTGTCTACCTGGGTTTTGAAAGGAATTATTTCAGTGGTACCTCTGACAAATGCCTGATCTACATAGTTGGAGAAGGCAGAAATGCCCGCATCTAAAGTAGGTAAAAATCCTCCTTTGGCGATTTTCACACCATATTCAGCACTTTTTACATTGGCTTCAGCAGCTTTGATCTGAGGCATAAGTGCTACAGAAACTTCGAAAATTTCGGCAGGAGTACCTGCAGCCAGAGCTTCCTTCGAAACCTCATACACCGGTTCGACCACATCAAATTCTTCTGAAAAAGGAATTTGTAACGCTTGGGCCAAAGTGAGTTTGGCAAGTCGAAGACCATTTTTTGCATTGATTACATTCAATTGATTGCTTGCATTTTGAGACTGCAGGTCCAAAAAATCTGAATAGGGGAGGGAACCTGCATCTACCAGTTGCTTGGTACGACCCAATTGCTCTGTGGTGGTGTTCAGCTGATTCTCCGCAATTTTTACCTGCTCCCGATTAAATACCACATCGATAAACAAGTTGATCACATTCAAAGTGATGTCGTTGCGGGTGGCCTCCAAGGTGTATTGACCAGCTTCCAAATCGCTTTTGGCCTGTCCAATGCTGTTGTTGATTCGCATTCCTTGGAAAATAGGGGCCCCTGTGTTTCCAAAGAGATTGACGTTTCCAATTCTTCTCGTTTCAAACAGGTTGGTAACTGGGTTGATAGATCGACCCCAACGGAAGCCTGAACTTGCTCCGGTGGTTAAGGTTGGGAGTCTTCTGCCTTGGCTTTCCAAAAGGCTAGTTTCGGTGATGAGCTGATTTAGTTCTGTCCTTTTTAGAGTCAAGTTATTTTCAATTGCAATAGCAACGCAAGTGACAAGATCAAAAGGTCCTGTGGGGATCTCCGTCTGGGCCAATGCCTGATGCCAGGTAAATGAACTCAAGAGAAACAGGATAAAAAGTTTTTTCATGTGTAGTAGCAGTTGGTTTATAAATTCGTTATAGGTCAATGTCTGGGATGTAGATTAATTCTTTAATCCAGGGTAAGGATAGGAGGTACTGACGGGTAATTTCTTTAATTCCAGAATCCATTTCAATCACATGACATGCCAAATCATGTTTTCCTTTTCTGGATACAGACATGGTTGCAATGTTAACTTTTTCTTGGGCAATTACGCTCGATATGAAAGCAATAGCTCCCGAAGTATCATCTGCTTTGATAATTAAAGTGTGGTTTTGTGCCGAAAAGTTGGCTACAAATCCATCGATCTCCGAAATATTTATGACTCCTCCTCCTAAACTTTCTCCAAAAATCTCCACCTGGAGGTCTCCTTTTTTAAGCGAAAGCTTGATCGTATTTGGATGGTGAACTGAAGAGTTGCCTATGGATTTGAAGCTGTAATTCACCAACTTTTCCTTGGCAATTTCTAGTGAATCCTTAATTCGAGCATCGTCAGTTTTGAAGTCCATCAATCCTCCTAATATGGCTCTGTCACTTCCATGGCCTTCGTATGTTTTGGCGAAGGAATTGAAAAAAGTGATGATCGCCTCTTCAGGTATTCCCCCAAGGATGCGTATGGCAGCTCGAGCAATCCGAACCACTCCAGCTGTGTGTGAGGAGGAGGGCCCGATCATGATTGGGCCAATCATATCAAACACACTGCTTTTAGTTGCCATAAACGAATAAAGTCCAAAAATGATGCTACTAGTTCAAAAACCGCTACGAAATTACTGTTTTTTTTGCATTCCTAGCCTGTTTACGAACAAAAACAGAAGCTTTACCCTAAAGTGGGATGCTAGAAATCTGCATCAAACTAGCAATGTGGCCGAAATCGGACAAAGATGTGATCGGAACTGTGACACTTGTGGGAGTCATCGACGAGTCAATAAGAATATTCCTTTTTTAGCTAAATTACCACTAACAGCATAACGATTTAAATCTGTGATTTGATTTTTATTAATGGTTTCCAAACAGAAGATATTTTTAATTTTCTTACAAATGCTTTCCAATCATGTGCGCACGTTTGCGCCAATCGATTATATTTAGCGACGCTATTTTAAATAAAAGAATAGTTTGAACTTAAATCATTCCCAAAAACCTGCTTTCTCTTTGTCCTATGCTCTTAGAACCTCTTGATTTACTTGTTTTTCTCGGCTATGCTTTTCTAATTATCGGCATGGGATTCTTTGTGTCCCGTGAAAAGGAAGGCCACGTAAAAGATTCCAACGACTATTTCCTTGCCAGCAAGGCGCTGCCCTGGTGGGCGGTAGGTGCTTCTCTAATTGCCTCCAACATCTCTGCGGAGCAGTTTATAGGCATGTCTGGTTCTGGATTTGCCCTTGGTTTGGCTATCGCTACCTACGAATGGATGGCAGCAGCTACCCTTTTGGTTGTGGCGATTTTCTTTTTACCTGTTTACTTAAAAAAAGGTATATACACCATGCCTGGTTTTCTTTTTGACCGCTACGATGCGCGAGTTCGTACGACTATGGCGGTGTTCTGGTTGCTTTTATATGTATTTGTCAACCTGACCTCGGTCTTGTATTTGGGGGCCTTGAGTTTGAATACCATTCTCGGAGTCCCCATGACTTATAGCATTATTGGTCTAGCGCTATTTGCCATGCTCTATTCCATCTATGGGGGATTGAAGGCGGTAGCATGGACCGATGTGATCCAAGTGGTGTTTTTGATTGGGGGTGGACTAGCAACTACTTACATTGCATTGGGAATGGTCGGAAATGGAAATGCTTGGGACGGATTAACTATTTTGAGAAACGAAATTCCTGGTCATTTTTCGATGATTCTCTCTAAAGGTGAAATGATGATTTCCGATGGAAAAGGAGGAATACGAGATGCGTATTTGGATCTGCCTGGCTTATCAGTTTTGATAGGAGGGATGTGGATTACGAACATAAGCTATTGGGGATTCAACCAATACATCACTCAGCGCGCCCTAGCAGCAAAGAACCTAGATGAGGCACAAAAGGGGATGATTTTTGCTGGATTTTTGAAATTATTGATGCCGCTAATTGTGGTTGTTCCAGGAATTGCTGCCCTGGTAATTGTGAACAATGGGACAGATCTTGGCTTTATCGAATCTATGAAAGATCCAGTATCAGGATTGATCAAATCAGATCGTGCTTATCCTTCCTTGCTTCAGATTCTGCCTACAGGATTGAAAGGACTTGCCTTTGCAGCCCTAACTGCTGCTATTGTTTCTTCTCTGGCCTCCATGGCTAACAGCACGTCTACTATTTTCACAATGGATATTTATTCCAAATACTTTGGTAAAAACTCCTCCGAAACCACCAAAGTAAGGGTAGGCCGTATCACTGCTGTGGTTGCCTTTATCATTGCAGCAATCGTAGCTCCAGCACTAGGTCAATTGGATCAGGCCTTCCAATTTATTCAGGAATACACGGGTTTTATTAGCCCAGGGGTATTTGCGATCTTCTTCTTTGGGGTTTTCTGGAAAAAAACCACGTCCAATGCGGCGCTTGTTGGTGCTTCTCTTAGTATTCCACTTTCTGTGGTGCTAAAGGTGGTATTCCCGGCTTTGCCATTTATTGACCGTATGGGCTGGGTATTTGTGATCCTTGCCGTATTGATGATTGGAATTTCGCTTTACGAAGGAAAAGGTAAAGATCACCCTAAAAGCATTGAAATATCGGCTGACCTATTCCGCACCAGTACAGGATTCAAGATTGGTGCAATCCTTATTGTAGGAATTATCGCTGCACTTTACACCATCTTCTGGTAAAATGCGTCGGTTACTCTTAGGCATAGATCTTGGAAGTTCCTCGGTCAAAGCTTGCATTTTAGACGCTAATTCTGGAAAGGCACTGGCCTCTAAAGCTTTTCCAGAAGTTGAAATGCCCATTCAATCTCCTCAGTCCGGGTGGGCTGAACAGGATCCAGAACTTTGGTGGCGTTATGTCAAGCAAGGAATTTCTTTTGTTCAGCAGCAAGCAAAGGTACAAAAGGGAGAATTGAAAGGTATTGGCATTGCCTATCAAATGCATGGGCTAGTTTGTGTAGATAAATCGCATCAGGTCCTTCGTCCTTCCATTATCTGGTGTGATAGTAGGGCAGTAGCCCTTGGGGAAAAAGCACTCCAAGCCTTAGGAGAAGCCTATTGCTTGCCACATCTACTCAACTCTCCAGGTAATTTTACAGCTTCCAAACTCCGTTGGGTCATTGAAAATCAGCCTGAAATTGCCTCTCAGATCCATAAAATTATGCTTCCTGGAGACTTTATCGCGATGAAGCTGAGTGGAGAGATTCTTACCTCAGAAACTGGCCTTTCTGAAGGCATCTTTTGGGATTTCAAACAAAACGGACTTAGTGACCCTTTGCTAGCCGCAATGGGAATTCCAAAAGAATGGATCCCAGAGGCCATCCCTTCTTTTTCTATTCAAGGAAAAATCTCTGCTTCCGCTGCACTTGAAACAGGTTTGGAAGCAGGAATTCCAATTTCTTACCGCGCAGGAGATCAGCCCAATAATGCCTTTTCCCTTCAAGTACTTTATCCAGGTGAGTTGGCTACTACTGCCGGAACTTCAGGGACAGTTTATGGTGTTTGTGATAGGCCCTTATACGACCCAAAATCTCGCGTCAATACCTTTGTTCATGTAAATCATTCGAAAAGAAAACCTTCCTATGGAGTATTGCTTTGCATCAATGGTACAGGAATCCTGAATTCATGGCTTAAAAGAATGTTGGGAGGAAGTTCCATGAGTTACGAGGAAATGAATACCCTCGCAGCAGGAGCGCCCATTGGTTCTGATAAATTGGCTTTTCTCCCTTTTGGAAATGGGGTGGAACGAATTCTTCAAAATACCCCGATGGGTGCGCACTTGCTTGGCTTGGATTTACTCAAACACGATCAAAAACATATTCTTCGTGCAGCTCAAGAAGGGATTGTATCGGCTTTGACCTTTGGATTCCGAATTATGAAGGACATGGGTATGGACCTCAAAACCGTCAAAGCAGGACATGCCAACATGTTTTTAAGCCCTCTTTTTCGAGAGACTTTTGTACAAATGAATCAAGTAAATCTGGAGCTTTACGATACGGATGGTGCCCAAGGTGCTGCTCGAGGAGCTGGAATTGGTGCAGCGATTTTCAATACCGAAGCGGAAGCTTTCCATGGACTTACGCTACTCCAAACATTCTCTCCAAATCCAACCATGGGCAATCGCTACGAAGAAACCTATCAGTATTGGCTCTCTCGCTTGGAGCAGCTGCAGCATCCACTTAAAACTTAATTTTAATCTTATTCATTAATCTACATTCAACCTAACTTACACTAACATGGCTAAATCATTTTTCCCAACTATCGGAAAGATTCAGTTTGAAGGAAAAGAAAGTGACAACCCCCTAGCTTTTCGCTATTATGACCCCAAAAGTGTAGTTGCCGGGAAGACCATGAAGGAGCATTTTAAATTTGCTATCGCCTATTGGCATTCCTTCTGCGGCACCGGGGGAGATCCCTTTGGTCCAGGAACTATCAAGCACCCATGGGATGCAAGTGCTGATCCCATTCAGAGAGCAAAAGACAAGATGGATGCTGCCTTTGAGTTTATGACTAAGATTGGAGCAGAATATTACTGCTTTCACGATGTAGACCTTATCGACGAAGCTCCCACCTTGCTCGAATACGAAAAGCGCATGCAGCTCATAACGGATTATGCAGCAGCCCATCAAAAGGCAAGTGGTGTCAAATTACTTTGGGGTACTGCCAATGTGTTTAGCAATCCTAGGTACATGAATGGTGCCTCTACCAACCCTAATTTTGATGTATTGGCATTTGCTGGGACGCAAGTTAAAAATGCTTTGGATGCCACCATTAAGTTAGGTGGCGAAAACTATGTATTCTGGGGAGGTCGCGAGGGCTATATGTCCTTGCTGAATACAGACATGAAACGTGAAAAGGAGCACCTTGCTCGTTTCTTGACCATGGCCAGAGATTATGCGAGGAAAAATGGTTTCAAAGGCACTTTCTTTATTGAGCCCAAACCGATGGAGCCGACCAAGCACCAGTACGATTACGACTCTGAAACGGTGATTGGATTCTTAAGACACTTTGGATTGGACAAGGATTTCAAACTCAACATTGAGGTGAATCATGCCACTCTAGCTGGGCATACCTTCCAGCACGAACTCCAAGTGGCTGCAGATACAGGCATGCTCGGATCCATTGATGCCAATAGAGGAGATTACCAAAACGGTTGGGATACGGATCAATTTGCACTTAACCTACAAGAACTTGCAGAGTCTATGCTGATCATCTTGGCTGCGGGAGGCCTGCAAGGAGGAGGTGTCAACTTTGATGCAAAAATCAGACGAAACTCTACCGATCCAGAAGATTTGTTTTTGGCACACATCGGCAGTATGGATGCCTTTGCACGCGGCTTGATCATAGCTGCTGAGGTCCTTGAAAAGTCAGATTATTTGGCACGAAGAAAAAATCGCTACGCCAGCTTTGATGCGGGAAAAGGCAAGGCCTATGAAGAGGGTAAATTGACCTTGGAAGATCTAAGATCCTATGCTATGGAAGTGGGTGAGCCAACCCAAATCAGCGGGAAGCAGGAATACTTCGAAAATTTGATTAACAGATTTATCTAAATGAAAATGGGAGGATTCAACCTCCCATTTTTTTGTTTATAAGAACCAGTTTTTTTCTTCTTAGCGGATGCTATCCAACAATTGGGTCGCTTTGGTCATCTGCTCTACCTGCTGCTGGTAGGCTGGATTGGCAGGAACTTTAGCTACTTTCTCGAGGTAATCAATGGTTTGAAAGAGTACGGTCTGCCAGTCTTTGGAGGTGATGGAAGATGCGATCACGTGGTCACCAGTTTTTGGGAAAGGCATTTCTTTTTTTAGTGCTGGAGCGGTGCCCAGTTGGCCAAACATTTCTTGCATTTTGGCTACAGATACGACCATGTCCTTTTCTTTTTCATTTTTGAAATAGTAGCCCATAAATACGGGTTGTTTTACTTGGGCAAAGGTCTCTTTATTCATCTCGCTATACATCACAATGGCCAAACTCTCGTAGCCGTTGGCATGGTATTCTTCGGACCAATAGTCTCCCTTTTCTCCTTTGCGTTTTTGCGTATTGACTCCATCCTTCAGCAGCGTTTTTTCCATAACCCAGAGGACCCAAGGCTTAAAAAAACCTTCCAGCAACCTTGCTTCATCCCGGATAGCTGGAGAATAAAGCACTAGCGCATGAATATCGGGCTGCTGACTAGCGAGTAGTAGGCCAAGAGCCCCTCCCATGGAAGTACCTACCACAATGACTTTATCTCCTAGACTTTTTCCAATTTGGTAGGCCTCACCTGCAGCATTAGACAAGTCTTGTGCGGTCATGTATTCCATCCCATTTTTACGGCTGATGCCATGTTCTGGGAGTCGGGTCACAAAGAGGTTGGCTCCAAAATGTGCCGCCAAGAATCGATGGACTGGGTCGCCTTCCATGGGGCTGGCGCCAAAGCCATGAATGTAAACGATGGAGTAGGGTGTTTTTTTCTTGGTAACAGAATCTGCCCAAAGGATGTATGCTTCATTTCCAGGTTTTAAGCCTTTTACAGTATCTTCTCGGTTTTGAAGGTACTGCTCAAGTCCCTGAGCGTCCATGGGAATATCAGGGTAGGCAACCGTCAATTCTTGTGTTTTTACCTTGGGACCAAGCATGTAGATGATCGCCAAGATCATGGCTGTAGCAAATAGACCAAGAAATATTTTTTTTAATAGTTTCATATAAGAAGAAAATAGCCAACCAAATGTGCGGACAAGATTACAAATATTCTGGTTTTTATTTGGATCTGTACCTTTTCATCCTGGATTTAGATTAGAATTTAGGATTATCTGCAATCCTATCGGTGGTTTCTGAGAAAGTTAACCACTGCTGATAATCGTCCACAGACTACTGGCCACTGTTCACGGCTCATTTAATTAAACTTCCAACCTTATCTTCTTAGGTTTCTGGTAAAAAAGCGGATAATCATATCAACTAAATAACCATAACTGAATTCTAAGCGTTTAACTTTGGAAACCTTTAAACTCGATATTCATGAAAAAGCTAGCACTCTTAGTTGTTTTTCTTTTTGGTTCTCTTGTATCATTTGCTCAAGAACAACCTGTTCCAACACGTTCTGTTTTTGCAGAGTTGGGAGGATCTGGACTCGCTTACAGCTTCAATTACGATTTCCGATTTGACAAGACCCGAATCGATTCTTGGGGAATGCGAGTCGGTGCTGGGGGATATAAAATAGGAGATGATTCCTTTTTTTCGTTGCCTGTTTTGGTCAATAAACTGTATGGTAAAGATGAGCGATATTTCGAGTTAGGTTTGGGTATGACCTTTTTTGGGGTAAATAAGGAGTCCTATTCTTATTGCCAATCGTTTGATAGTAACGGAAATTGCACTGGCCCTCTGGTAACAAAGGAGTCAGATGTTAATTTCATTCTTCCAGTGGATGGCACTCCAAACTTTATGGGAACTATGAATATTGGCTATCGAAAAATTCCGAAAGACGGGGGATTCAGCTGGAGAGTAAACTTGACTCCGATTTTCAACAACAATGGTTTTTGGCCTTTATTTGCGGGAGTAGGTTTAGGCTATGCTTTTTAAAGAATGAAGGAGCAACTTCCTTCTCTTGCAAGGCACAAGAAAATGATATTTAGGCAATAAAAATAAAGGCTAGCTTTTTCATTTAGGACACGAGGTAAGTTGTGGCGCGGGCAAGAAGTGATCTTTTTGTATCCAAACTTAAAGATGCCGGTAGTTGTGCAATCCCAATCAATCGCCGTAAGATTTCCACACCACGGTATTGTTGGACCAAGGACCAATCAACAGGAAGGTTGTATTGTTTTTGTACCTGTGCGCTCAAGTCTTCTGCCTGTTCCGAAAGGTCAAGGTGAGCGAGGAAAACGCCTAGGTCAAATTCTGCATCGCCAAGTCCTCCAAATTCAGGATCGATAATTTTGATTCCTGAGGTGACCTGCAACCAACTGCCGGGATAAAAATCTCCATGCATCAACACTTTTCCATCGGATAGGTAGCGATTTCCGAGGGCTTGGATACCTTCTTTGAGTAGGGGATCGGTTTTATAGATGAGGCTTACTTCCTGGAGACCTGGTTGAATGGTATCCAAATCAACCCCATTCTCTTCCAAAAATGGAAAGTTAAAGATGTGTTCGTGATTCAAAGCTCGCATCGCCCCAGTCGCGGGGAAATTGGTGATTTCCAATTGGTGCAGGTGCATCAGGAAATCAACCAAGT
>SXYU01000193.1 GCA_005788235.1 Cytophagales bacterium | reverse complement strand
GAGGTAGTACCTACCAGCACCGGTCTGCCCTGAGCTACCAGTTCATTGATTTCGTCCGTAACCGCGTTAAACTTCTCGCGCACGGTTTTGTAGACCTTGTCCTCACGGTCTTCGCGGATAACCCCTCTGTTGGTAGGGATGACCACCACATCCAGTTTGTAGATTTCCCAAAATTCCCCTGCTTCCGTCTCTGCTGTACCCGTCATGCCCGCTAGCTTGTGGTACATGCGGAAATAGTTTTGTAGGGTGATGGTTGCGTAGGTTTGGGTAGCGTCTTCCACCTTCACATTTTCCTTGGCTTCTATAGCCTGGTGTAGGCCATCAGAATAGCGTCTGCCTTCCATTACACGACCCGTTTGCTCGTCGACAATCTTTACCTTCCCATCCACCAGGATATATTCCGTGTCACGCTCAAACATGCAATAGGCCTTCAGAAGCTGATTGACCGTATGGATACGCTGTGCTTTGACGCCGTAGTCCTTGATCACCTCTTCCTTGCGCACCAACTTTTCGGTCTCGTCTAGGGAATTGTTTTTTTCCAAGTCATTCAAAGCAATTCCAATATCTGGTAGAATAAAGAAGTTAGGATCTTCATTTTTTGAGGTCATGGTCTCGATGCCTCTATCGGTCAGATCGATCACATTCGTCTTTTCGTCGATGGTAAACAACAGCGGCTCATCTGCCTCGGGCATGTTGCGCTTGTTGTCTTGAAGGTAGAAGTTCTCCGTTTTCTGAAGAATCACTCGGATTCCCGGTTCAGAGAGGTACTTGATCACAGGCTTGTACTTGGGAATGCCTCGGTAGGCTCTGAAGAGCGCTAGCCCTCCTTCTTTTTCGTTGCCGTCGGCGATCGCTTTTTTCGCTGTGGTCAAAAATCCCTGCACCAACTTGCGCTGTTCTTCAACCAAGGCCGCTACGCGGGGCTTCATCTGGTCAAACTCGTGTACATCTCCTCGGGGAACCGGCCCGGAGATGATCAAGGGAGTTCGGGCATCGTCAATCAAGACAGAGTCCACCTCATCGACCATCGCAAAGTGGTGCTTGCCTTGTACCAAGTCCTCCGCCTCTCGCGCCATGTTGTCACGGAGGTAGTCGAAGCCAAATTCATTGTTGGTGCCGTAGACAATATCGCATCCATAGGCTCTTTTGCGTCCAGGGGAATTGGGCTGGTACTTGTCGATGCAGTCTACCGTGAGGCCGTGAAATTCAAATAGCGGGGCATTCCATTCAGAGTCACGCTTGGCCAGGTAGTCGTTGACGGTGACCAAGTGTACGCCTCGCCCAGACAGGGCATTGAGGAAGGCAGGAAGGGTAGACACGAGGGTTTTTCCTTCTCCAGTCCCCATTTCAGAGATTTTTCCTTTGTGGAGCACCATACCACCAATTAGCTGCACATCGTAGTGAACCATGTCCCAGATCACTTCTGTGCCAGCTGCCATCCATTTGTTGTGCCAAATGGCTTGATCACCCTGTAGCTGCACATTGGGTTTGGTAGCGGCAAGTTCCCGATCCCGGAGGGTGGCGGTAACCTCCAACTTCCCTACTTCCTTAAATCTTCGAGCTGTTTCTTTGACGATCGCAAAGGCAGTGGTCATCACCTCATCCAAGACCTTTTCCAATTCGGTATCGCGCTCCTTTTCTAAGGCGTCAATTTGGTTGAAGAGCTGGTCTTTTTGGTGTACTGCCTGCGCAGGCAAAGCCTCTATTTGGCTTCTGGTATCGGCAATTTTATCGTCAATTGCCTTGAGGTGCTCGTTGATGCGTGCACGAAGGCCCAGGGTTTTTTCTCGAAGTTGGTCGTCTGATAAGGAGGCCATTTCTGCAAAAATCTGGTTGGTCTCGGTTACCCGTGGAAGAAATTCTTTGATATCTCTGTCGGATTTGGTGCCAAAAATTTTGGCCAATCCTTTTGCAATAAAATCTAGCATACGATTGTGTCTGTACCCTTTTTTGGGGACTTAAAAATACGCGGTTTTTTTAGAATTGGTACTGCTTAATCGCTTGTAATTCACAAAGACCTTTAGAAACTAGGCAACTGGATCTGTCCGGCATAGACCTGCTGAGCCGGTCCAATCAGCCAGATATTGTCAAATCCCTCTTGGGCATTACCTTCAAAGGTCACCCGCAAATTCCCACCAAGGGTACGGATTTGGATGTCTTTTTGTTGGGTAAGTGCTCCACAAACGAGCGCAGCAGCCGTCACGCCAGTGCCGCAAGAAAGTGTTTCGTTCTCAACGCCACGCTCAAAGGTGCGGACGAAAATCTCGTGGTCGCTGATCTTTTCGACAAAGTTGACATTGCTACCTCCTGGAGCGTAGCAAGGATCCTGACGTAGGAGCTGTCCTTGCTCCAGGACGGGATAGTCTTCCAAATCCTCGACCCAGCGCACGTGATGGGGAGAGCCTGTGTGCACAAATGCATCGCCCAAACTTTCGGAAATGTGGGATACCTTGGCCATTTTCAGAGATACTTCCCCCCGTGCAATTCGTGCTTCGTGGGGGCCATCGATCGCTAGAAATCGGGTATGCTGGGTGATGATTCCGAGAAAAGAGGCGAAGGCTACGGCACATCGGGCGCCGTTGCCACAAAAACTCTGGGTGCCATCGGCATTGAAATAAATCATCTCAAAGTCATAGTCCGCGTGAGAGCGGATTAGAATCAAGCCGTCGGCACCAATTCCAAACTTTCGGTCACAAAGGGCTCTGATAAGGCCCAAATTTCCAAGATCCCAGTCTGCAAGACGGCCGTCTACCATTACAAAATCATTGCCTGTGCCCTGGTACTTGAAAAAGGAAATTTCCTGTGTTGCGCCCATCGCCTGAAAGTAGGTAACTATATTTCTCAATAAACCACAAAGTTAGGCATTTGTCTGAAAAGGAAACCCATCCTAGTTCATGCCGTAAATACAATGCTTAACATTACTTTTTTCTAAAATAGTGTAGATTCGTAATCCAATCCCTACTTGCCATGAAAACCAATTCCAGTAATCCTAGTCGAAGAGAATTTTTAGCCACCACCACCAAAGCTGGCCTTAGCGTAGGCCTAATGGGCACGGCATTTTCAGACCTTCTTGCTCAACCAAATCAGCAAGTAGTCGACACTGGATTTACTCAAACTCCTTTGCCCTATGCCTACACGGCCCTAGAACCGCACATTGATGCGCGGACCATGGAGATTCACTATACCAAGCATGCGGCCGCTTATGCGAGCAACCTTCGGGATGCTGCCAAGGAAGAGGGCGTAGATACGGCGCAGCCTTTGGAGCTGGTACTCACTTCCATTTCCAAGTACAGCGCCAAAATGCGAAATAATGGAGGGGGGCACTACAACCACGAACTGTTTTGGAGTATTCTAGGCACGGCATCCGAACCTGGGCCTGAGGGCGCGCTTTTAAAATCCTTGAAAACCTCATTTGGAAGTTACGAAGCTTTTGTAAGCCAATTTGAAACTGCTGCCAAGACCCGATTTGGATCGGGTTGGGCCTGGCTACTAGTAGACACCACAGGCAAGCTTGTCGTAAGTTCGACCCCCAACCAAGACAATCCCTTGATGGACATCGCCGAGGTAAAGGGAACCCCAATTTTGGGATTGGATGTGTGGGAGCATGCCTACTACCTGCATTACCAAAACCGCCGCCCCGATTACGTAGCAGCCTTTTGGAAGGTGGTCAACTGGAAGGTGGTAGCAGATCGTTTTGCGGCAGCCACTACCTAATTATGCCTCTTTAACTGCACGTTTTCTAATGAATACTATCTTTATCATCAATTGACTTTGCTGTGGACTGCGGACAGTCGTCTGTGGACGTTTATCCGCGACCTACTCACCAAAATCTAATCCCCGTGCATCATCGCGGATAAACAAACTTATTTTCTATTTCCCTTTAGTTTAATCTCATTTTCCATGCAAGATCCAAAGTCCCTCAGTTCCGTTGCCTTATTTCACGACACATTCAAGCACCCTATTTTACCAGAGCCTACCATTCCTTCGGAGACGCGATGTGCACTGCGCGTATCCTTGCTCGCCGAAGAGTTGAAGGAATTGGAGGAAGCCATTGAAAACAAGGACTTGGTGGAGATTGCCGATGCCTTGTGTGATTTGCAATACGTACTTTCCGGTGCCATCTTGGAATTTGGCTTGGGGGAAAAGTTTAAGGCACTTTTTGACGAGGTGCAGCGCTCCAACATGAGCAAGGCCTGCACCTCAGAGGAAGAAGCCAAGGCTACCGTGGCTCATTACGAAGCCAAGGGCACGCCTTGTTTTTATGAAAAAGAAGGGGGGTTGTTTTTGGTTTTCCGCGAGGGCGACCACAAGACCTTGAAGTCTGTGGGCTATTCGCCGGCGGATTTGAGTGGTATTTTGAAGTAGATGCGAGAAGCGAGAAACAAGAGACCTGTCTGCCGACAGGCAGGTTAGACT
>SXYU01000192.1 GCA_005788235.1 Cytophagales bacterium | reverse complement strand
TTCAAGAACAATACATTCTTTCAATAGCTCCTATTTTAGGATATTAGGTACCTTTTAGCCACTGATTTTAAAAAATGCTACCTTGAAGTTCAAACTAGCGCCGTATGAAATTTAATCTCCTATTTATTCACACGTTTAGTACCCTATTCTTTTTTAATTCAACTGTTTATGCTCAGCATAAGGATAAGGATCGGTGGGAATCTCAAGCAAAAAAGGTAGAGATTATTCGCGATAATTTTGGAGTTCCACATATCTACGGCTCTACAGATGCGGATGTGGTTTTTGGCTTGCTTTATGCGCAATGTGAGGATGATTTCAGAAGAGTAGAACGTAATTACCTTTGGGCCTTGGGAAGATTGGCTGAGCTAGAAGGAGAGAAGGAATTGTATTCCGACCTGAGAGCACAGCTTTACATGACCACGGCGGAAGCACAAAAAGCATACAGCCAAGCACCCGATTGGTTGAAAGAATTATGTGTTGCCTTTGCGGATGGAGTCAACTATTACTTACATACACATCCAGAGGTAAAACCTCAGGTAATCACGCATTACGAACCATGGATGCCGCTTTTTTTCTTTGAGGGATCCATTGGTGGGGATTTGGAGCAGATTTCTACTGCTCAATTGAAAGCATTCTACGAACCTAAGGCCACTTTGGGATTGGCAGAGGAGCAAGATCAGCGCCTAGCACTTGCATTTGAAGAGCCCAAAGGCTCCAATGGCATTGCGATAGCTCCAAACCGGTCTGAATCGGGCAATGCGATGCTACTCATTAATCCCCATACCTCCTTTTATTTTCGTCCTGAAGTACATGTGGTTAGTGAAGAAGGGCTCAATACCTATGGGGCGGTGACTTGGGGTCAATTTTTCATCTACCAGGGCTTCAATGAGAAAACAGGTTGGATCCATACCTCCACTTTTGTAGACTTTATCGATGAGTTTGTTGAGGATGTTTCTGAAGAAAACGGCAAATTCTCTTACCGCTATGGAGCTGAAAAAAGACCAGTTGCCACTCAAAATATCACCTTAAAATACAAGGATGGGGAGCAGATTAGGGAAAAAGAATTTACCATCTACCGAACTCATCATGGTGCCATTACACATCTGGAAAAAGGAAAATGGGTGGCAACAAAAATCAATTGGAACCCAGTTCAAGCCTTGATTCAGAGTTACACCCGCACCAAACTGGCCAATTATGCGGAATTCAAGGAGATGATGGATATTCGCACCAATAGCTCTAATAACACTGTTTTTGCCGATGGAGAGGGGAATATTGCGTACTTTCATGGAAACTTTATACCAAAGCGAAATCCGCAGATTGATTTTTCAAAACCTGTTGACGGGACTGATCCCGGTACTGATTGGCAGGGGCTCCATACGGTGGATGAGAGCATTCTTATTCTAAATCCCGGTACGGGATGGATCCAAAATTGCAATTCCACTCCCTTCACTGCGGCAGGTGAGTTTAGCCCAAAGAAGGAAGATTATCCGAATTACATGGCTCCAGACCAAGAGAACTTTAGAGGAATGCATGCGAGTCAGCTCCTGAAGCAGCAAACCAAAAAACTCAACCTGGATACCTTTCTTGAACTTGCTTATGACCCCTACCTTCCGGCCTTCTCCTTTCTAATTCCTGAATTGCTCGGGTCGATTTCGTCTACACTTCCTGCTGCTTATGCGCCAGCCTTGCAGCAGCTTCGCAATTGGGACTTCCGCACCTCCAAGGAGTCGGTAGCCATGTCCATTGCGCACTTTTACGGAGAAAATTACCAGCGCCGATTTAGAAGCCTGTCGCGCTTTGCCGATCCATATCCAAATGTCAAAATTCCAACTCCTGCTGAACTTCAAGCCGTATTTATCCAGACTTTGGAGCAAATGAACGCTGACTTTGGCTCTTGGAATACCCCTTGGGGCGAAATCAATCGCTTTCAGCGCTTAAGCGGAGACATCAATGCTGGTTTTGATGACAACAAGCCATACATCCCTATTGGCTTAGCTTCAGGCAATTGGGGGGCATTGGCTGCCTATGGAGCACGGGCAACCGAACACACCAAGCGACTTTATGGGTACCGGGGCAATAGTTTTGTAGCCGTGGTGGAATTTGGAGCAAAGGTTCGTGCCAAATCCATTTTGGCGGGAGGGCAGCAAGCAGATCCACAATCCCCCCATTTTTTTGACCAGGGCCAGCGTTACGCAGATGCCCAGTTCAAGGAGGTGGCTTTTTATCGGGAAGATGTGGAAAAACGAATGGTGCGGTCCTATCGCCCAGGTGAAAAAAAGGACTAAATCCAAAGGCTACCGAATTGAACTTACTTAGGATAATTTGAGAAGCCTTTTTTATATGCTATTTCTTGACTGATGACGCTGCACCAAACGAATAAAAAAGGCGGCTAGGCCGATCAGAAAGCATACCCCAAACCAAAGAAAGGGGTCATAAAAATCAAAAAGCAAGCGGTAGCCAGCCGTGAAGCCAAAAAGAAGAAGTCCTGCAATGGCCCACAAGGGTTTGTTTTCCTCTAGTTCAGGAGAAGCGGGTAGGTAAGGCAAATTAATCAAGGATCTTAGTTCCCCCCAATGCCAAACTATTAGCAGGAGATTGGCAGCAAGCATCAATCCGGTAATGACAGGTGTTCCTCCAAATTCCATGGAAATGGTAATCACAAATACATTGAGGATAATCGGGAGATTGAGAACTGCCCCTAGTTTAGCGAAGCGTTGGCTCATCAACAAGAATCCTGCAAGCAGTTGAGCCCATCCTATAAATTGCCAGTAAAGGCCTGTTTGGTAGAGTACTTCAAAAAAATGCATCGTAGAACCCAGCGGGGCATCTTCTTGGGAATAGGTGGTGAATCGTTTCCCCTTGATCTTAATCATGCAGGCAAAAACAAAGGCTCCTCCAATCAAATAGCGGGTGTAAATGATGAATAGCTGAACTAAAAAAAAGGATTTGAGTTGATTCACGGGGAGATTGCTTAGATGAAAGATTGAATATGGGAAGTTGCCTCCTCGAGGTGCTCTGCTGTAAAAAATCGCTCGTGTTTTACTTCATGGTCTACTTGTTCGTGGACCCAAGTGGTATGGTAAGGCACATGGATGCCATGTCCTCCAAGTTCCAATACCGGAAGGATGTCTGATTTGAGACTATTTCCGATCATGACGAATTCGCTGGCTTGAATATCGAGTCGAGTGATTAATTTTTTATAATCCGATACCCGTTTTTCGCTCATGATTTCAATGTGGTGGAAGTAGCCTTCCAATCCAGATTTTTGAAGTTTCCGTTCCTGGTCCACCAAATCTCCTTTGGTAGCAAGTACGATGCGGTATTTTCCTTGAAGGGATTGCAGGACATCTTTCACACCTGGAAGTAAATCCACCGGCTTTTCTAGCATTTCTTGACCAATTTCAATTATTTTTTCTACAAGTGAAATAGGCATTTGCCCAGCAGAGATGCGAATGGCAGTCTCGATCA
>SXYU01000191.1 GCA_005788235.1 Cytophagales bacterium | reverse complement strand
GCCTCGCAGTAGGCGAGTAGTTCTGGCGCAATAAACTCCATATCAAGCAGGGGTATAAATGAGCTGCGTGAGCTGATCGGCTTGGAAAATCTCCTGAGCAATGTCTTGTAGTTCAGCAGCGGTGGTGGAACGAATTTGATCAAAAATCAGGTCCAAAGGGTCTATTTTCCCATGGTCAAGAATGCTTTTTCCGTAGACTAGCATCAATCCGGCATAGTTTTCCTCCGCCATTGCCATTTGTCCAATAGCTTGGACCTTGGCGGTATGAAGCTGCAGACTACCTAGTTTGTTGGCGCGTAGTTTTTCGAGTTCACGGTGAACAATCGTCAGACTTTTCTTCAACGTTTTCTCTTCGGTGCCAAAATTGATTCCAAAAAATCCGGTATCAGAGAAGGGTTGGTAGGTAGATTCCACGCTGTAAACATAGCCATAGTTTTCGCGAAGGGAGAGGTTGAGCCGGCTATTCATGCTTGGGCCTCCTAGGATATTGTTTAGCAAAAATAGCTTGTAGCGATTGGGATCGTGCAGGGAATAGGCAGGCCTTCCGATGGCACAAAGGGACTGGGTGACCTCGCGCTTTATGGTCTTGTGCTTGGGTCGGTAGGTTTGAAATCCACTTCGGGTATAAAGGGTTCTTTTGGTGGGGATTTCTCTTAGGGGGCCTTCGATTTGGCGGAGCACTTTTTCAAAGGGGATATTGCCCACCACAGAAAATACCAGCTGGGAGGTATCCAATCGTGAGGAGATAAATTCCATAAAGTCAGGATGGTGGAAGTTGGACACCGTCTCTTCCGTTCCCAAAATATTTCTGCCCAGGGCATGATGCTCAAAAACAAGCGCATCCAATTCGTCTTGGATGGCATCGTCAGGAGAGTCTCGGTACATAGCCATCTCTTCTAGGATCACTTGCCGTTCTCGTTCAATTTGCTTTTCTGGGAAGGTGGAGTGGAAGGTAATGTCATAGAGCAATTCTGCAGCCTTTCCGTAGTGGTCTTTGAGCACTGATGCAAAGAAACAAACCTTCTCCTTGGTGGTGTATGCGTTCAGTTCCCCTCCTAGGGATTCAAGGCGGTTGATGATGTGAAAAGTTTTTCTTTTCTGGGTGCCTTTGAAGGCCATGTGTTCCCAGAAATGTGCCAGGCCCTCTTGTTCTGGGCTCTCATCTCTGCTGCCAATATTGAGGATAAATCCACAGTGCACCATGCGGGTATGTGGGATCTCCTGATGGATAATCCGAATCCCATTGGGAAGCTCTTTACAACTCAACTGCATACGCGGTGGTTCCTAGTTTGTCAAATGATGTGCACGCAATCTAAACAGCCCCTAGAATTTTCATTCTATAAAACGTCCTATTTTACTATCTTGGCAATATAAATTGTCTGCAATGAAATATACTCCCTTATCCAAAGAAATCTACCAACGCAATAGAGCCAAGTTTGCTGTAAAAATGGCGAAAAACGCGGTAGCAATCTTCAATGCCAATGATATTTTACCTACCAATGCGGATGGCACCATGAAGTTTAGGCAAAATAACGACTTATTTTACCTCTGCGGCATCGATCAGGAGGAGACCATCTTACTTTTGGCTCCGGACTGCCCCAATCCCGCTTGGAGGGAAGTGTTATTTCTCCGAGAGACCAACGACCACATCGCGGTATGGGAAGGACATAAATACACCAAAGATGAGGCCTTTACAGCTTCTGGAATCGGGACCATACTTTGGCTGTCGGAATTTGACTTGGTATTCAATTCGGTAGTCAATCTGTCGGAGCGCATTTACCTGAATACCAACGAGCACTTGCGGGCTGGAGTAGTGGTAGAAACGAGAGATGCACGCTTTATCAAGACTTGCAAGGAGAAGTACCCCTTGCATATTGTGGATCGGGCAGCACCTCTGATGCATGAACTCCGTGGGGTCAAGGAGCCTGAAGAGATTCAGCAATTGCAAATCGCATGTGACATCACTGAGAAAGGTTTTCGTCGCGTACTCGGAATGGTGAAGCCAGGAGTGACAGAGTACGAAATTGAGGCTGAGTTTGTACACGAGTTTGTTCGTAACCGAAGCAAAGGCTTTGCTTACGAGCCCATCATTGCTTCGGGGCCATCGGCCTGCGTATTGCATTACATTGAAAATAACAAAGCTTGTCTAGATGGAGAACTCCTCCTTCTTGATGTGGCTGCTGAGTATGGCAACTACAATGCAGACATGACCCGTACCATTCCTGTGAATGGTCGCTATACCAAGCGTCAGCGTCAGGTCTATGATGCGGTGCTGCGTGTAGAGCGAGAAGCGGCGAGCATGTTGCGCCCAGGTGTGACCATCCAAGACTACCACCGAGAAGTAGGCTTGGTGATGCAAGGGGAGCTCCTTGGCTTGGGCTTGCTAGATCAAACCGACATCAAGAAACAGGATCCGAAATGGCCAGCCTACAAAAAATATTTCATGCACGGCACCTCCCACCATTTAGGTTTGGATGTGCACGATGTAGGCACCATGCATTTCCCGATTTCAGCAGGCATGGTCTTTACCGTGGAGCCAGGCATCTACATTCCTGAGGAGGGATTTGCAGTACGCATCGAAAATGACATCGTAGTTCAAGCGAATGGTTACCTGGATTTGATGCGCAACATTCCAATTGAAGCAGAGGAGATTGAATCACTGATGCATCGTTAATTTTCAGTGGATTAGGGAAATCCCGTTTGGATCTAGTGCTGAGCGGGCTTTTTTGTTGGGAATAAAAAAAGGCTGTTTCTCTTCAGAAACAGCCTTTTTATAAATAAGCTACGGGGATTAACCGATAGAAATCCGCTTGAATGTATTCACAGTAAGTCCTTTGATCACACCGTCAAGGTATTGCGCAATAGACTTGGAATTGTCTTTTACAAACTGTTGGCTAAGTAAGGTACTTTCCTTGTAGAATTTCTGAAGCTTGCCAAGGGCAATTTTCTCGAGCATTTCTTCTGGCTTGCCTTCGGCTCTAGCTTGTTCCTTACCGATTTCGATTTCCCGTTCGATGGTAGATGCATCTACACCGTCTTTGTCTACTGCTACTGGGTTCATCGCAGCAATTTGCATTGCTACATCTTTGCCAGCTTCTTCTACGTTGGCACCAGAAGTATTCACAAGGCCTACCAATACGCCCAATTTTCCATTGGAGTGTACATAGGATACCACCTGATCGGCATGAATAACTTCAAAATTAGAGATTTCAATTTTCTCTCCGATTTTACCAGTCATTTCGATGATTTTTTCCGCTATCGTGCTGCCTTCCATAGTTAGGGAAAGCACTTCAGCTGTAGTGTTTGAGCCGTTGCTTACTGCTGCATCAATTAGGGAGTTAGCAAAAGCGCCAAATCCTTCGTTTTTGGCAACGAAGTCAGTTTCGCAGGTAAGTGAAAGCAAGATACCTTTTGCATTGCCGTTGGTTAAGCGAGTGACAACTAGGCCTTCTTTAGTTTCACG
>SXYU01000190.1 GCA_005788235.1 Cytophagales bacterium | reverse complement strand
TCCGATCCCTATTTTTCTGGAATGGCATCCATATCCTCACAAAAGGACTATTGTATGGCAATGCCTTTGCATTGGTGCTTGGAGGTTTGCAAGACTACTTCCACTTGATCCCGCTGGATTCTATCAGTTATTACATGGCCTATGTGCCTATCGATTGGAATTGGATGGCTTTTCTTTTGCTCAATTTGGGCGTGACGGTATTGACAGCCTTGGTGTTATGGATCCCTGTTGGAGTGATCTCTCGGGTAGACCCCATCAAATCAATTCGATTTGACTAAGCGGTAGGGGGAAAAAATACTTTTTAGTTTCATTAAAATCACACCTAATACCGCTTCTTTAAAGATTTTTGGGCTCATTTTGGATTGGCCTCTTGTGCGGTCAGTGAAAATGATGGGGACTTCTGTCAGTTTGAAGCCCAATTTCCATGCGGTGAACTTCATCTCGATTTGGAAGGCGTAGCCAATAAATTTAATGTTATCTAGCGCAATACCCTCCAGCACGCTGCGGTGGTAGCATTTAAAGCCAGCAGTCGCATCGTGGATGGGTAGGCCAGTGATCATGTTCACATATTTACTCGCAAAGTAGGACATGAGCACCCGGCCCATGGGCCAGTTGACTACGTTGACCCCTGTGATGTACCTGGAGCCAATGGCTAAATCATAATCTCGGCTTTTGATGGCCTCGTAGAGTCGGATAAGGTCCTTGGGATCGTGTGAAAAATCACAGTCCATCTCAAAAATAAAGTCATAGTTAGCTGCCAGTGCCCAACGAAAGCCGGCGATGTAAGCTGTTCCCAAGCCTTGTTTGCCAGCACGATCCATTAAATGTAGACGGCCTTCATAAGCACTTTGTAGTCCTTTGACCACCGAGGCGGTTCCATCTGGAGATCCATCGTCAATCACTAAGAGCTCAAAATTCCCTTCTAACTCCATCACGGTACGCACCATGTCGCTGATATTTTCAAGCTCATTGAAAGTGGGGACGATGACGAGTTTGCGGTGGCTCATACTAGGTTTAATATTCAAAAATAAGGTTTCAATTGGATTTTTGAAGAAAAGCCACTGCGAAAAAAAGGAAATGCTAGTTTTGCACAAAAAAAGTATGTCTCTACACGTCGCCATTGCCACCTATGTATCCACTGGAGCCTACGATACCAATACGGTAGATGAGGATGCTTTGCTAACGCAGTTGCTACAGGAATTAGGTATATCTCAACAGTTGCTGGCTTGGTCTGACCGGGATGTAGACTGGAGCCAATTCTCCCATGTACTGATCAAATCTACCTGGGATTATTTTGACTACTATTCTGAATTTTTGGATTGGCTCAGCCAGTTGGAGGCCTTGAAAATTCCTGTGCTCAACCAAGTGGAAACAGTTCGCTGGAATTCCTCCAAAAACTATTTGCTGGAGTTAAAAGCCAAAGGCTACCCTTGTGTTGCAGGAGAAATCTTACCTAAAGGAACGGTAATCACGCTGGAGGAGCTGCACGTCGCCATCCAGGCAGACACCTTGGTAATTAAGCCCTTGGTGAGTGGAGGGGCAAAAAACACCCTAAAAATTGAGCGAGGTGCAGGCAAAGAAGTAGCGCAGAAAGTTGCCAATTTGCTCCAAGAGGAAGATTTTTTGGTGCAGCGGTACATTCCAGAAATTGTGGAGGTGGGGGAGTATTCCCTTATTTTTTTCAATGAAAAATTCTCCCATGCCGTACTCAAAACCCCTGCATCGGCTGATTTTCGGGTGCAGCATTACTATGGAGGAACAATTCAGGAAATCTTACCAAGTGAATCCATGCTTGCCGCAGCTCAGGCACTTGTAACTACTTTTGCTAAAGATAGCCTCTATGCACGAGTGGATGGAGTGGAGATCGATCGGATTTTTCATTTGATGGAACTCGAGTTGATCGAGCCCTACCTGTTCTTGGGGCTTTCAGAGAAGGCAATTCCCAATTACAAAGCCGCATTGCGTAAGCGGTTATTGGGGAGTTAAAGGAATTGGATTTGTCTAGGGATTAATGCTCCAGCGGAAGTTAACCCCGTAAAATTAAGGGGCAAGAATTATGAATTAAGATCTCATAAACAGCTTGATTAGATATTTTTTGAAAAATATTTCAGAGTAGCGAGATGAGAATTAAAAATTATTTCGCTCCTCTAGAGCGAACGAACTGTTCTAAATTCCATTTCTATTAACATATTGCTCCTCTGGAGCAAGAATTTAGCTCTCTAAAATCGCGTAAAAAGCAGATTTGAATATGCTCCGGAGGAGCATTATGTTAGTAGAAAACCTTAAATATATTCTCAAGAGCTCCAAAGGAGCGACATGTATTCCCTTTTTTCGTGACTCTTGCCTTTTGATTCAAATCAAAGCACCCCTTTGGTGCTGGGCAACTGATTTAAGTTCCGGGGATCTCGCTGCACGGCCATCTTGATGGCTCTGGCTAGGCCTTTGAATGCCGCTTCGATTTTATGGTGCTCGTTGTCTCCCGTGATGCTGATGTTCAAGTTGCATTTGGCAGAATCTGAAAAAGACTTGAAGAAGTGGAAGAACATTTCCGTGGGCATATCGCCGACTTTTTCTCGGGAGAACTTGGCGTCCCACACCAACCAAGGTCTACCACCAAAGTCGATTGCCACCTGAGCCAGCGCATCATCCATGGGAAGTAAAAATCCATAGCGGTAAATTCCCTTTTTGTCTCCAAGGGCCTTTGCATAGGCTTCGCCCAAGGCAAGCGCGGTATCTTCGATAGTGTGGTGCTCGTCGATGTTGAGATCGCCCTTCACTTGAATGGATAAATCAGTGCTTCCATGCTTGCCCAGCTGCTCCAGCATGTGGTCGAAGAAATGCAATCCTGTAGAAATAGAGCAGGATCCAGAACCATCCAAATTCAATTCAATCGAAATATCCGTTTCAGAGGTCTTTCGATGTACCGTAGCTTTTCGTGGAGGAAGTTTGAGGAAGGTGTAGATGGCGTCCCAGTCCTGGGTGGACAAAACTGCATCTGATTGTTGTTCTCCATAGAAAATAGCCTTTGCCCCAAGATTTTGAGCAAGTTGGATATCGGTCATCCGATCTCCAATGACATACGAATTGGCAAGGTCGTGGTCTTCCGAAAAATAGGCCGTCAGCATGCCTGTTCGCGGCTTACGGGTAGGTGCTTGCTCGTGCTCAAAACTTCGATCGATGTGGATCGCGGCAAAGTGGATATTTTCCTGCTCCAGCGTCTTCAGCATCTTGTTTTGAGCTGGCCAGAAGTCCTTTTCTGGAAAAGAATCTGTTCCCAATCCATCCTGGTTGGTCACCAGCACCAATTCGTAGTCACATTCTTCAGCGATTTTGCGAAGGTTGGAAATGGCTTTGGGGATAAACTCCAGTTTCTCTAGGCTATCGACTTGAAAATCTGTGGGAGGCTCCTTGATGAGGGTGCCATCTCTGTCGATGAATAACACTTTCTTTTTCATGGGAATGGAAGGTAGTGGTTCTCTAAATTTAATTTTTGAATACTGGTCAAGCGCGGTTTACTTTTTCCAGAGCTTGGAGTAGCGAATGGCTTTCTTCACGTGTACCTACCGTAATTCGAAGGCAGCCTTCGCAATGTAGGACAGTGGAACGGTTGCGCACAATCACTTTTTCTTGAATCAAACCTTCGTAGAAGCGATTGGCATCTGGGACTTGAACGAGTAGAAAATTGGCATCCGAGGGATGGATGTGTAGGATGTAGGGCAACTTTTCTAACTCTTGTCGTAAGTAGGTACGTTCTTCTAGAATCTTTGCGATGAGCTCCTTCACCTTTACCTTATTTTTCAGACCTGCCAGAACGGTGTCCTGTGTCAAGCCTGAAATGTTGTAAGGAGGTTTGATTTGATTGAGGATTCCAATCAGTTCGGGGCTGCTGAAGGCCATCCCTAAGCGTAGGGAGGCCAATCCCCAGGCTTTCGAGAAGGTTTGCATCACCAGCAAGTTGGGGTACTGCTCCAGCACCTGAATCAAGCTGGGCTCCGAGCTAAAATCGATGTATGCTTCGTCTACCACCACAATCCCTGGAAAGTGATCTAAGAGAAAATGGATGTCATCCCGCTTCACCTTATTTCCGGATGGATTGTTAGGGGAGCAGATAAATAGAATTTTGGATTGGGCATCCGCTGCGGCGAGGATTTTTTCGGGCTGCAACTGGAAGTCAGGAGTAAGGGCCACGTTTCGTATTTCTACTTGATTGATGGAGGCGCTCACGCCGTACATGCCGTAGGTGGGAGGAAGTAGAATCACATTGTCCTTGCCTGGGTTGCAAAAGGCACGATACAGCAGGTCAATGGCCTCATCTGATCCATTGCCCAAGAAGATCTGGGAAGGCTCGCACCCTTTGATATTGGCAATCTC
>SXYU01000189.1 GCA_005788235.1 Cytophagales bacterium | reverse complement strand
CCGAAGCATTGGTACAGGGCACGGACTCAGCCAATCTGATAATTTCCGTCTGAGCTGCCAGTAATTCTTCAGAAGTAACTAGGATCGGTTCGGTCGAAGCGAGTTCACAAGAGACGACTAATAGAGAAATCAAAAAAATGGTGATGCGTTTCATGGTTTTAATGTTTTTTTCTCAGAACGAAGGAATTTGGGTTTTCGCAACACAAATTTAAAAAAAAAATAGTTGATTATCCGCAATCTTGCCAGTTCTTGAATTGAAGTCTGAATCAGGCGGATAATCGTCCACAGACGACAGTCAACTGTTCACGGCTTACTTAACTGAACTGCAAACCTTATTTCTGTTGATTGCTTTTTGCTGCGTGGGTAATCACAAAAAAAGTCCGATGTTTTCATCGGACTAATTTCTAGTTAATTATTGATTTGAAAAGCTGGTCAATCGGCTTAGACCACGTCTTCCCCTCGGAGTTTGATGACCGCGCCTTCCAATTGATCTCCAATTCGGATCTGGCAAGCCAATCGCGAACTTGGAAAATACTCAGGAAGGTTTTCCAATTGGTCTAGCTCCACGTCTGTGGCATCACTTAGCCCGTCTTGGCCTTCTAGGATTTCTACATGGCACGTTGCACAAAGGGCCATGCCTCCACAGGTAGCCAAAATAGGGTATTCAGAAGCCTTAAGGATCTCCATCAGGCTGAGTCCCATGTCAGTAGGGGCTTCGACTTCCTGTCGCTCCCCTTGCAGGTCTTCTACGGTAAATTTGATTAATTCCATAAGGTGTCTTAGAATGCGTTCACCCCATTGACAGTGGTGTATTTGAAACTTAGTTTTTGGTCTGGGTACACGTACTTAAAGGCAGAGTGCATCATGATTGCAGCCTCATGAAATCCGCAAAGGATAAGTTTCAACTTTCCTGGATAGGTATTGATGTCCCCAATGGCATAGATGCGCTCTACTCCTGTAGAATAATCTCGGGTATCTACCTCGATCGCATTTTTGTCAATGCTCAAGCCCCAATCTGCGATAGGCCCCAACTTTGGCGATAGGCCAAACAAAGGAATTAAGTAATCTGCATCCAAAACGATTTCTTGATTGTCCTTGTCCTCTAAAATTACTTTTTCGAGGCGGTCATTTCCACTCGCTTCTTTCAGGTTGGCGGAAAGAATTAGGTCGATTTTTCCTTCTTGGGCAAGATCAAAAACTTTGGAAGCAGAATCGGGTGCGCCGCGGAAGGTTTCATTTCGGTGAACTAAAGTGACTCTTTCAGCGACATTGGCTAAGAAAATGGTCCAATCCAAGGCGGAATCCCCACCACCTGCAATCACTACTTTTTTATCGCGGAAGGTTTCTGGGTTTTTCACTAGGTAATGAATGCCCTTTCCTTCAAAGGCCTCCAGGTTGTTTAAAACTGGTTTCCTTGGTTCAAAGCAGCCCAAGCCTCCCGCAATGATGATGACCTTGGCATGTACCGTTGTCTTGTCGCTAGTAGTCACAATAAAACTTCCATCCTCTTGACGCTCCAAAAGATCTACACGTTCGCCGAGTGTAAAGGTGGGACTAAATGGTCTGGCTTGCTCCAGCAGATTGTCCACCAATTCTTGCGCTTTGATTTCAGGGTATCCAGGGATGTCGTAAATCGGTTTCTGAGGATAAATTTCAGAAAGTTGGCCACCAATTTGTGGCAAGGCATCGATGAGGTGGCATCTCATTTTGAGTAATCCAGCCTCAAAAACTGCAAAAAGTCCTACTGGGCCTGCGCCGATGATGCAAAGATCTGTGTGGATAGTAGAGGTATTCATGTGTCCGTTTACTGGATAAATGATGGTTTAGCTAGTAGAATCTTGGGGACTAACTCCCTGTTGACTCTTTATGTTTGATCGTCTAAGTTGTGGTAAATGGTATTGAGGATGCGTTTGAACTCGAGGAAATCCTTTTCAGTCAAATTTTCCCAGGCTTTCTCGCGAATGTGTAGGACTTTGGGTCTCAATTCAGCAACTTTTGTAACCCCATCTGGAGTCAAGTGCAGTTGAAAACTTCTGCGATCCTGTGGGTGCTGCACTCGAATGATGTATCCTTTTTTATGCAATAAATCCAAAATTCGGGTGAGGGTGGGGTGATCCTTGAACACTAAGTTTGCCAATTCTGTCTGGCTCAATTCAGGATGTTCAGCTAAGTTTTTCAAGACCAACCATTGATCTACTGTCACATCAAAGCCCCCTTGCTTAAATTGCTGCTGCGCATAGTGCTTCACCTTTCGGGCTGTGCGGTCCAGCAAAAAAGAATAACTAGCAAAGAGTTCTTGTGTCATAGCAATTGTTAGTGTGACAAATATATATATAAGTTTTTAAATAGTAAATTCAAGGGGTTCTAGATTTTTTAATGTCCTATTCAAAAAATCCTATTTTTTTCTTGGCTTATGCTCTCGTATTTTTGAAGAGAACGACTCAATGTAGGGATAAGGCATTTGAACCTGGCATCTACTGATTCTGCTTCAGAAGTATTCCAATTCCAATTGTTTAGCCATGCGTTTTTTCCTTATCCTCCCTTTTCTTTTTCTCGCCTTTGCTGCTCAGACCCAGCAGCAGACGTACTGCAATCCCATCAACCTGGACTATGGCTACACTCCCATCCCTAATTTTTCGGAATGGGGAAGGCATCGTGCCACCGCAGATCCTGTGGTGGTCAACTATCAGGGTTCCTACATTCTTTTTTCTACCAACCAGTGGGGCTATTGGACCAGTGATAATCTATTGAACTGGAACTTTCACTCCAGACGCTTTCTTCAACCTTGGAACAAAGTGTACGATGAATTGTGTGCCCCAGCAGTGGGCATCGTCGGCGATACCGTACTCGTAATGGGTTCCACCTATGAAAAAGACTTCACCATCTGGATGAGCACCAATCCCAAGGCCAATGAATGGAAGCCCTTGGTAGAAAAATTTGAAATTGGGGGCTGGGACCCCGACTTCTTCACCGATGACGACGGCCGACTCTACATGTACAATGGGAGCTCCAATCGCTACCCACTTTATGGAGTAGAGTTAAACCGAAAAACGATGGCTCCTATCGGAACGCGAAAAGAGATGTACCTCCTGGAACCGGACAAGTACGGCTGGCAGCGATTTGGGGAGCACATGGATAACACCTTCCTAGATCCCTTTATGGAAGGCGCTCATGTCACCAAACACAACGGAAAATACTACCTCCAATACGGGGCCCCTGGCACGGAATTCTCTGGCTATGCAGACGGGGTAGTGGTAGGGCCAACTCCTTTGGGACCTTTTACTCCCCAATCCGATCCCTTGAGTATCAAACTAGGTGGCTTTGCTCGAGGGGCGGGTCATGGCAGCACTTTCCAGGACAACCAAGGCACCTACTGGCATATCAGCACCATCATGATTTCGGTCAAAAACACCTTCGAGCGGCGTCTGGGAATCTGGCCAGCAGGCTTCGACAAAGACGATGTCATGTGGTCCAGTACCGCTTTTGGAGACTATCCGCACTACCTACCCAATACCGAAAAGGCCGGGAAGTTTACGGGCTGGATGCTTCTCAACTACGATAAACCCATGCAGGTGTCCTCCACTTTGGGGGGATTTTCAGCCAACAAGGCAAATGACGAGGACCTCAAAACTTACTGGAGTGCGCAATCGGGCGCCAAGGGAGAGTGGATTCAAACCGACTTGGGTCAGTTGAGCACCGTACATGCAGTGCAAATCAACTATGCCGATCAGGATGTGGACACTGACCGTCTCGGCAAGCGTACCGACCAGTACCACCAGTACCTGCTCTACCACTCGCTAGACGGGAAAAAGTGGGAGATCTTGGTGGACAAAAGTAAAAACACTACGGATATCCCTCACGAGTATATAGAACTGAAGCAGCCTGTAAAAACCCGTTTCCTAAAGCTCGTCAACGTGTGGATGCCCACTGGCAAATTTGCGCTCTCCGGATTTCGAGTTTTCGGGAATGGAGGAGGCGCAGTGCCCGATAAGGTGTCTCAATTTATGGTCTTCCGCACAGAAAAGGACAAGCGAAGTGCCTTTATCAAATGGGCCCCATCTTCTGATGCCTACGCCTACAACCTGTATTACGGTACCGCACCTGACAAGCTATACACTTCCATCATGGTCCTAGGCAACAATGAATATTGGCTCAAAACCTTGGATCGCACCAAACCCTACTACTTCAGCATCGAAGCCATCAACGAGAATGGAGTGAGTATCGGGT
>SXYU01000188.1 GCA_005788235.1 Cytophagales bacterium | reverse complement strand
TAATCCACGAATCTTGATTTTATTTTTTCCGTGATGAGAAGTGTAGAAAATTCTTTTCATCACGGATTTTAATGCTTCATTTGACGCGATGAGGCAGTTCTTCCAGGATACGTAAGATTTCTTGATGGATCTTAGGAGCCGTTTCTGGCCCTAAAGAATTAATTTCCCCATAAGGTCTTTCATTGGATCCATAGGTATAAGGAGGTTTTACGTCCCATTGGCTCTTGGGTACGATATATCCTATCATGTCATTGGACATTCCAGAAAAGAAGGCGTATTGACCAGGGATACGAGATCCAATAGCAGGAACCTCCATGGGTGAAATTTGAAAGTCACCTCCTTGGGGAGATTCAATGCCTCCATGTAAAATTTCTGGGTAAAGCTCTCCTGGTACATGCACAAATGTGGCTGGACCTAAAAACCAGGCCGAAACTTCTGATCGAATTTTCTTCCAACCCACAAATCCTCGATCAAAAATACCTAGAAAGGCAGCTAGTTGGAAAAGAGAATTGTCCATGGCTAATTCAATAGTTCTGGCCCTAATTCCTAAATCCAAGGAAGAATGGAGAGTTAAACTACTGTCTTGAAGCGTTTCCAAAGTAATCTTTGCTAAGGCCTTCCCTTGCGCTTGAATCTTCTCAGGCGATTGCTTAGTGACTTCTATTCCTGAATAGGGGTCTTTTACTGCCATGTCAGGATGTGTAGTCATCAATCCACCCACTGCTCCATTGAGAAAAATGGCTACTCCACCTAGACCAGGTGCTACCAAAGAATCTGATATAGGGATTCCATTTTCAACGTAGTTTCTCCAAGGATCTGCAAAATCTGAACTCAATTGAATATTTTGAGACCAAAGTGTCTCGGGATGATTGCCCCAATTCATGATCGTGCCTAGTGTTTGTCCAGTTTGGGCGTCAATCACTTGCATGAGCTTCAATCCTGCATCGGCTACCATGGGCATCCGGGTATCTCCTACCAAGGGTTCTAATCGATTGGGTTCTACCGCAAACTTCACCTGAGCTTTTTTCTTTCCGGCATAGGCTTTTTCAACGGCCTCTTTGATCCCTTCTTGAACTTTAGTCAAATAAGCAGGGTTGACACCTCTTTCGTATTCGGATGGTCCCCACATACCCATCACATCCGGAGATGAGTGCACATGGGTACTGGCAATTACTACATAATCTAGATCTGGAAGTGCCTCTTCAATCATCTTCCGTGTTGCAATCACTTCGTCATTGCCAAATCCAATCATGTCAATGACGCAAAGTGCCAAGGAAATATCCCCAGATTCAAGTACCATTGCTCTAGCCCAAAGCTTGTCTAAAACACTTTGCGCAGGCCTGGAATTGTGAAAACCTGCCAACCAAATCGCATCAAACTCACCGTTTCCGTTAGTATCTACAAAACGATCCCCCTTCTCAGGGTCATATTTCGAATCTCCATCCACATCTTCCCAGGTTTCAAAACCTGCTGGAGTCAGATCAACTTTAGAAAATCCAGCGTGAATACTTGCTGCTGGTGCATATAAAGTAAGATCTGTTTGATAGTCGGAATGCCGATCTCTAAATTGGTACGCTGAATAACCAATTACAGCTACCAACAGTACAAGTACGAATACTGAAAAAATTATAATTCCTTTTCTCATGGGGTGAAGTTGATATGGCCATCTCTAATCTAAGATTTATTTCCTTAAGAAAGAACCTAGATAGGTTAATTTGAAAGAATCAATTCTAAGTGTTTAAAGTTTGATTACGGAAATGTTTTTCATGTATTTCGGAATTTGGGACAATATCCTTATACCACCTCAACCTAAGTTCATTTCGCTCCTTCTCCGAAATGAGGAAATTTGGACTTTCAGAAGCCGAAGCCCGTTTGATCAACTCAAATAGAAAAATAGAAACTGATACGGAAATATTAAAGCTTTCCGTAAAGCCTCGCATCGGAATATGAACTAGCCCATCCACTTTGGATTTTACTTCTTCACTGATCCCTTCGTGCTCATTGCCAAAGACTAAGGCTATTTTTTGATCTGGAAGGAGAGGTAATTCGTGAATTGATGGAGAATCTGCTACTGGACTCGTTCCGTAGATTTTGTAGCCTTTTTGCCGCAATGTATCAAAACACTGGTCTACAGCAGATTCATTTTGGGAAAAATACTTATATAAATCGACCCATTGGGAAGCTCCACGGGTGACAAAGGGGTTGATTTTATACGTATCTGTTTTTTCAATCAGGTGAATGTCTTGAATCCCAAAACAATCACAGGTACGAAGAACAGCACTTGCATTGTGTGGTTTGAAAATATCCTCCAATACTACCGTAAAAAAACGGGTCCGCTGGCTCAATACTCGTTCAATTGCTGACCTCTTGTGCGGCGTAATGTATTGTGCTAGGTAATCAACCAAACCTTGATCCAATTCTCCTGAATTCTGACTCATCGCTGCATTGAACTAATTAAAATAGCCCAAGCTGTTCATCCTCCCCTTTCTTTGGTGTCAAAGTGAGCGTACTGCCTACTTCAAAATCATCCGGTAAATCAGCTGTTGGCTCTTCATTAGAAACCTCCTCTTCATTAGAAACCTCCTCTTCATTAGAAACCTCTTCTTCCTGCTCTTCACTTAGCGCAGCTTCCATATCAATTACCTGATCGGACTCAATCAACTTCAGCTCAATGACCTCATTTGCACTTAGCTTATTTCCTAACGCTTTCCATCCCTTCACATCAATCAGCATTTCAAGATCATAATCCATTTGATCTTCAACCTTACCCTTCCTATAAGTCACTGAAACCTGCGCTTGGGCATCTGTAGTGACGAGCTTCAAGTAAGATTGTTTGTGTTCGGTGATAAAGTTAAACCGCTTATTGAGCGTAGTCGTTTCAATTAAGAACCGCTTCACAAAGAAATTTTTTGCTGAACCATCGAAATAAACCGCTCCAATAACTTTTTGAGGATCAAATTTTTGAATTAAGAGTACTTCGGTTGGATCGTAACGATTGGTCAACTCAAAACTTGTCAATTCATAATCTCCATTTTTGTAGCAAACCAAAATTTTATCATCACCAAGGAAGTTGCCTATTTGCTTGCCTCGAGAATCCGTATTCAGTCGACCTACCGAAGTATCAAAATAGATGTTGAGACCACCTAAGGTGGATTTTCCTTCCATTTTAAACTGAATCTTTCGAACAGGATATCGAGTTAAAATATTTCCTCCAGCTGCTCGCCCTTTGATTTCAATCTCAGCAAAATCAAAATCAAACACTTTCACCCTTGCCTTTGCTCCTTGCGTCAGGTAGACAGTTACTACTTCTGCTTCCCCATTGGGGTTGTCGGTAAGGTACAATAATTTTGACCCCTTGGTTCCTTTGGTTAGGTCATATTCCTTGTCTCGCGTCACACCTCCAACTTGAAAGCGCTTGACCATGGATCTTCCAGAAACTCCATCTAGGTAAATGAAATTGTAGGTCATTCGCTCGTCATTCTTCC
The DNA here is from genome assembly GCA_005788235.1 of Cytophagales bacterium. Taxonomy (GTDB): domain Bacteria; phylum Bacteroidota; class Bacteroidia; order Cytophagales; family Cyclobacteriaceae; genus Algoriphagus. The sequence continues at coordinate 6,529 of SXYU01000188.1, read as the reverse complement.
GAAAAACACCAACATAAACGAGGTCTTTGCCCATGAAGAGCTTTTCCTGTATTTTAGAAACTACCAGTTTCCCATCACGCCGAATAGCGATTATATCGTCTAGATCTGAACATTCACAGATGTATTCGTCTTTTTTTAATCCAAAGCCAACAAAACCATCCGCTCGATTCACATACAATTTGGCATTATTTGCCGCTACTACAGCTGCCTGAATCGTATCAAATGCTCGAATCTCTGTTTTCCGTTCCCTACCTTTCCCATACTTATCTAATAAATTTTGGTAGTAGGCAATCGAATAATCTGTCAAGTGCTTTAAGTTGTAATTGACCTCCTTCAACTCATCCTGAAGACGTTTCATCAACTCATCCGCCTTGAAAGTATCAAACTTGGAGATCCGTTTGATTTTTATCTCGGTCAAACGAACCAAATCATCCTGAACAATGGTCCGGTAAAAATCAGGTTTGTAGGGATCTAAACCTCTATCTATTGCTTCCAATACTGCATCCCAAGTCGTACATTCCTCAATGTCTCGGTAAATGCGATTTTCAATGAATATTTTCTCCAAAGAAGAAAACAAAAGCTTCTCTAAAAGTTCTCCTTTTCGTATTTCCAGCTCCTTGCGGAGCAATTCCTTGGTTTGTTTGGTGTTGTACTTTAAAATCTGATTGACTGTCAAGAAAATAGGCTTGTCCTCGATAATCACACAGGCATTGGGCGATATAGAAACCTCACAATCCGTGAAGGCATACAGGGCATCTATGGTTACATCTGGAGAAACACCAGGTACCAATTGAATTTGTATCTCTACATCCTTGGCGGTGTTATCCACCACCTTTTTGATTTTTATCTTTCCCTTGTCATTCGCTTTTAGAATAGAATCAATCAATGAATCCGTAGTTGTTCCAAAAGGTATTTCTTTGATTAGTAATGTTTTATTTGCATCCTCTTCAATTCTAGCCCTAATCTTTATTTTCCCACCTCGAAGGCCCTCTTGGTAATCGGAAAAATCTGCCAAACCACCAGTAAGGAAGTCCGGAAGAACTTGTGGAGAATTACCCCTTAGCAGTTCTATTGACGCTTCAATCAACTCCCTAAAGTTGTGCGGAAGAATCTTCGTGGACAAGCCAACAGCGATGCCTTCCACTCCCTGGGCCAAAAGCAAGGGGAATTTAACAGGCAACGTGATGGGTTCTCTTTTTCTTCCATCATAGGATAGCTGCCAATCGGTAGTTTGTGGATTGAAAACCACATCTAAGGCAAATTTTGATAGTCGAGCTTCGATGTACCGCGCAGCAGCCGCACCATCTCCAGTACGAACATCCCCCCAGTTGCCCTGCGTCTCAATCAACAGGTCTTTTTGGCCCATATTGACGATAGCATCTCCTATGGAAGCATCTCCATGGGGATGGTATTGCATGGATTGTCCAATAATGTTGGCGACCTTATTGAATCTGCCATCATCCATTTCCTTCATGGCATGAAGAATCCTTCGCTGTACCGGCTTCAGCCCATCTTCAATCGCAGGAACAGCACGCTCCAAAATCACATAGGATGCATAGTCAAGAAACCAGTCCTTGTACATCCCTGCCACGGGCACTGAACCTAATAGGCTGCTATCAGAACTTTCAGAAAGGTGGGTATCGTCACTCATGTGAATATTCCTAGGGTTAAAGGAAATTAAAATTGAGAAAAGCTAGGGTATTTAAGCATCAACTTCAACATCCACTTCTTCTGTTTCAAGTTTAGGATCTTCTAAAGCCAAATCTTTTTCAATCCTCAAATTGTCAATGATAAATAGTTGTCGATCTGGGGTGTTTTTACCCATATAGAAGGTAAGTAAATCCACTATTTTGGTATCCTTGGTGAGTAAAATAGGGTCCAACCGAATATCTTCCCCAATAAAGGTTCCAAATTCTTCGGGTGAAATCTCGCCTAATCCTTTAAATCGAGTGATTTCAGGTTTATTACCCAACTTATGAATGGCACGCTGTCGTTCTTCATCCGAATAGCAATAAATTGTCTCTTTTTTGTTTCTCACTCGAAACAAAGGGGTATCCAAAATATAGAGGTGTCCGTTTTTGACGAGATCTGGAAAAAACTGTAAAAAATAGGTCATAATTAACAACCTAATATGCATCCCATCCACATCAGCATCCGTGGCAATCACTATCTTCCGATAGCGCAAGTTTTCAATTCCATCTTCAATGTTGAGTGCATGCTGAAGCAGGTTAAACTCTTCATTTTCATAAACAACCTTTTTAGTCATTCCAAAACAATTGAGCGGCTTTCCTCGAAGTGAAAATACCGCTTGGGTTTGCACGTCACGGCTTTTGGTAATTGAACCTGAAGCAGAATCTCCTTCTGTGATGAAGAGCATGGTCTTGTTTTTCGAATCCTCATCGGCTTTTGGATCGTCGTAGTGCACGCGGCAATCTCGAAGCTTTTTATTGTGCAGGTTTGCTTTTTTAGCCCGCTCGTTTGCTAATTTCTTAATTCCAGAAATTTCTTTGCGCTCACGCTCAGATTGCATAATCCGCTTTAGTAAAGCTTCTGCAGTGCTTTGGTTTTTATGAAGGTAATTGTCTAACTCTACTTTTATGAAGTCATTGACAAAAGTTCGAAGCGTAGGTCCATCAGGGCCAATACTCTGAGAACCTAATTTAGTCTTGGTTTGAGATTCAAAAACTGGTTCCTGGACACGAACTGCAATTGCTGCTACGACGGATTGACGAATATCAGAGGCATCAAAATCTTTTTTGTAAAACTCCCTTATGGTCTTGACTAAAGCCTCCCTAAATGCAGCCAAGTGGGTGCCTCCTTGAGTAGTATATTGCCCATTTACAAAGGAATAGTACTCCTCGCCATAACTTCCAGAGTGAGTAATGGCAACCTCAATGTCATTACCTTTCAAATGAATGATTGGGTATCGTATACTTTCCTCGTCCACTTTATTGGACAAAAGATCAAATAATCCCTTATCTGAAAAAAACTTTTTCCCATTAAATTGGAGAGTTAAGCCTGCATTGAGGTAGGCATAATTCCACATTTGATTTTCAAGGTATTCAGGAATAAAATGGTAATTCTTAAAAATAGAAGCATCAGGCGAAAAGACCACCTTGGTTCCATTTCGATCTGATGCCTTGCCGATGGGAGGATCACTCACTAAAATTCCTTTTTCAAATTCGGCAACTTTACATTCCCCTTCACGGAAGGATTGCACCTTGAAAAAGTCGGAAAGTGCATTTACAGCCTTTGTGCCCACTCCATTAAGACCTACTGATTTCTGGAAAGCTCCTGAATCGTATTTACCGCCTGTATTGATCTTGGAAACACAGTCAATTACTTTTCCAAGTGGTATCCCACGGCCATAGTCTCGAACCTCTACTTTATGTTCTGAAATTTTAACTTCAATTGTACGCCCGTGTCCCATCATGTGCTCATCAATAGAGTTGTCTAGGATTTCCTTGACCAGCACGTAAATACCATCGTCTGGCGCACTTCCATCTCCTAATTTTCCAATATACATCCCCGGTCTCATTCGGATATGTTCCCTCCAATCAAGCGAACGGATGCTGTCTTCGGTATAATTTACTTGTTCTGCCATCGACTAATTGATTCCCACCTGTGTGGATTTGAATTTTTTGAAAAGCAATGCAAATAAAGCTACCACCCACACAAAAAGTACAACAGGCATCAATAAAAACCAAAGGTTGTATGCAGAAGCACTAATTACTTCTTGATTGTTGATGGCATGCACAAATAAGCCTGCTATTGCTAAACTCAAGTTGACCCAGCCTCCAAAAGAATAAAACCATGCCAATAAGTAGTCACGGTAAGGATCACCTATTGGAAATAGGCGATGTAACTTTCGATTGGCTTTAGTCTCTAAAGTTTTTGGCGTATAAATCGTGACTAGATTTAACACTGAAAACCCAAGTGCAAGCCCATAAAAAAAGGTGCTTTTTGCAAAATCTCGAAGCAAAATACCTTGATCATCCAAACGAAAACCAATCTGCTCGGGTAGAGCCGCATAGAAATATAAAAGTGCAATGAGAAATACTAGCACGCTGAAGAAATAGAAAACCTTTCCGAATCTGTAATACATGAAATTTGGGATTAAAGCCGCAATATAACCGATTTGAACAAACCTTCTGCCCTTTATTTGGGTTCAAAACTGACAATTTAAGTCAAATTCTATTTTTACTCGTTTACTAGAAGATCAAATGAAAATTCAAGCGATCTTTGGGTATTCAAAAAAATCTCCATGAAAATTTATGTTTGGGTTTTAATGTTCTCGTTTTTAGCCTGGCTAAACTCCTGCAGTTCTGCAGTAGATGCTGGGAAAATTAATCTAAAAAACTGGAAATCAGATCGCTATGGATGCAGAGGGCTAAGGATACAAGACTTGGAAGAGTTTCGCTCTATAAAAAATCAATTTTTGGGAATCAACAACCAGGCATTAATCAAGACATTCGGCCGTCCCGACCGTGTGGAACTCGTGGACAAGAGCCAAAGTTTTTTCTTTTATTTCATCGAACCTAGTTCAGATTGCACTGGGGTAATGCAAAAAAAAGAACCTCTTCGGGTTCTTTTTAGGATGAATGCCTTAAGCAATGTCTCCGAGGTGACTATTACAGACCAGAATCCATAAAACACAAAGCAGCAGCACCTAGAGTACCTGCATTATTTTCAAGAGTAGCTTTTTTCAACTTGAGATCCTTGACATAGTAGGGTGTCAGGAATTTGCGAGTGTTGTATTCGATCGTAGGCATCATAAACTCTAAGCCAGCGGCAATACCACCTCCAAAATACACATCTGTCACATCCAGTACGCGAATGGTGGATACAATAGACTCACTAATTATTTCAGCAACTTCTTTAAATACCATCAAAGAAACTTCATTCCCTGTTCGTGCAGTGTCTACCAAAAGATGAGTACCCAATTCTTTGCCCCTCAGCTCTCCTGCCTTTTCGGGATAAGCTGCAATTAAATTTGCCATTATCTTTAAAATTCCTCCCCTTCCAATTAAGGTTTCCAGTCCAGCATTCCCTCTAGAAAGCATGTGTCCCATTTCAAGGGCATTTCCACGGGAACCTTTAAATACCTGTCCATCCAATACCAGTGCACTCCCAATTCCTGTTCCCATGGTAATAAATAGGAAATTGGAAGAAACAGCACCCTTGCCAAATTGAAATTCCCCTATGGCTGCAGCGGCAGCATCATTTTCAAGGAAAAAATCATTGTCAGGAAATCGAGACTTTAGCGTAGCCTTCAAGGGATAATTGTTGAGCGCAGGAATAGCTGGGATTTCAAGAGGAGTCATACGGTCCTTACTAATCATACCTGGCAAACCGATACCCACTTTTTGTATGTGTGGAAACTTCTCCAAATAGGTGCCAATCACCGACACAAAATTAGGTCCAAAGCCATCGGCAAGTTCCCTGTAGGAAGTGGTATCCTCCTTGTAAAACTCAATTATGTTCCCAGATTTATCTACCAATCCAATTTTTAGATGTGTACCTCCAACATCTACTCCCAAAAACTGAGTTTCCGAAATATTCATAGTTTAATTTGTCCTTTTCGTTTGCTAAAAAAGCAAAACTATTCCTTTACTTATTATAATCTTTGCCGATCTCGTAAAAAATTTTGAGAACGGCAGGACATACTAGCGTATTCTTCAAGGTTAAGTCCAAAATACCAAGCATGTTTTTTCGGTCTGTATGTGGGTATTCTCTGCAGGCTTTTGGACGGTCTTCGTAAACTATACATCCATTATCTTCTCCTAAAAATGGGCAGGGTGCCCCTTTAAAAACATAATCACCGTCCTCGTCCCTAAACAGATAGGTTTCGATAAATTCACTAGACCGCATCCGGAAAACTTTTGAAAGTCGATCTATATCCGTTTGTATCAGGATGGGACTCGTGGTTTTGCAGCAATTGGCACAGTCCAAACAATCTAGCTTTTCAAAAACTTGCTCATGTAGCTGATGAAACCTAGCATCCAAGTTTTTCGGACGAGTGGTTTTAAGCTTTTCCTTAAGTTTTTTATTTGCCGGAAACTCCGACTTACTCTCTTTGGAGAATTTAGCTAGATCTAGAGACATCGCAGCTATTTAGATTGAGTTTTAACCGAAAGAAATTAATTGATAAGCCATTTTAGTCTTTAGGAATTGAAATACCATCGGCATGAATGGAAATCTCACGAGCTTTATACAATTGTCCAATGCACTGTTTGAACTGCTTTTTACTCATTCCTAAAACTTTCTGAATGGTTTCAGGATCTGACTTGTCATGAATCGGTAAAAACCCATTCTCTTGGATAATTTGAAGGATTATTTCAGCTCCCTCCTCGTATTTTACACGACCAAAAGGAAGCAACTGCAAATCTAATTTGCCATCATCTCGGCGCTTTTTTACCCAAAGTTTACGCACTTGCCCTAGTTCCAATTCCTGAAATACTTCATTGGAGAAAACCAAACCTTCGTATCGGCCTTCCAGCAATACCTTGTAGCCTAAGACAGTTTTATC
>SXYU01000187.1 GCA_005788235.1 Cytophagales bacterium | reverse complement strand
GGATGTAGGAGATCTCCTTCAACTTCAAAGCTCCTTCCAAGGCCACAGGGAAATTGTAGCCCCTACCTAAGTACAGCATGTTGCGCGCATCCTTGTACTCAGCTGCAATTTGCTCTACCAATGCATTGGTCTGCAGCGCCTTTTCTACCTTGGCAGGTATGGCTGCAAGCTCGTGTAGCAACTGAATATAGGTACTTTCAGGAAGTGTTCCCCGCTGATAACCCAACTTCAGGGCCATCATGGCCAAAACGGAAATTTGAGCTGTAAAGGCCTTTGTCGAGGCCACCCCGATCTCTGGGCCGGCATGGGTGTACGAGCCCGCATGGGTAGTCCGTGGAATGGAAGATCCCACCACGTTGCAGACCCCAAAAATGGTCGCTCCTCGGGACTTGGCCAACTCAATGGCAGCAAGCGTATCGGCTGTCTCCCCAGATTGGGAAATCGCAATTACAAAATCTTTTTCGTTGATGACCGGGTTGCGGTACCTAAACTCAGAAGCATACTCCACCTCCACCGGGATACGCGCAAACTCCTCAAACAAATACTCAGCCACCAAGCCGGCATGCCAAGAGGTGCCACAGGCAGTGATGATGATGCGCTCGGCATTCTGAAACTTATTCATGTACTCTCGCAATCCGCCAAGCACCAATCTGCCTGACTTGGCATCCAATCTTCCTCGCAAGCAATCAGCAATGGACTTCGGCTGTTCAAAGATTTCCTTGAGCATAAAATGCTCGTAACCTCCTTTTTCTATCTCCTCCAACTCCATCTCCAACTGGTTGATGTAGGGGTTGGTCGTAACGTTTTCAATGGTTTTGATCTGAAGCGATCCATTTTGGACCACTGCGATTTCGTAATCGTCCAGGTACACCACCTGATTGGTATACTCAATGATCGGTGTAGCATCGGAAGCAAAGAAATATTCCCCTTCCCCCACACCAATCACCAATGGAGATCCTTTTCGCGCCGCAATCAGCGTATTGGGTTCCTCAAGGTTGATCAACACAATCGCATAGGCTCCCACAACCTTGTGTAGCGCCAAGCGAAGGGCTTCTTCTAAAGAACAACTATTGTGTTGGTAGATGTCTTCGATAAACTTCACGAAGACCTCGGTGTCTGTATCGCTTTGAAAGGTATAGCCTTTCTTATGCAAGTCTTTTTTGAGCACCTCGTAGTTTTCAATGATGCCATTGTGAATCATCGCAAAGTGTTCGGAGGAGGAATAATGAGGGTGTGCATTGACGTCATTGGGCTCCCCATGGGTGGCCCATCGCGTATGCCCTATGCCTACCTTGGCATGGATTTCACCATTTTCGGCAAGGTGCTTCTCTAGTTCGGCTACCTTTCCTTTCTTTTTATAAATACTGAGACCTCGCTGATCGAGTAGGGCTACACCTGCAGAATCGTATCCTCGGTATTCTAATCTTTTAAGGCCCTTAATGATAATGGGAAGAGCATCCTGCTGCCCTACGTAAGCGACAATTCCGCACATAACTAAAAATTTATAAAAGTTGGTTTTGGTGAGACAAAGAAACAGGAATTGTGCCAAAAAAAACAATCCCCTTTTTAAAAATCAAAAGGGGATTGAAGGACACTTTCTTAAAATTTGCCCTATTTGGTTTTGGAATAGATTACAGTGATCACAGCCTTGTCCTTATTGACTTTAAACTGCCGAAGCGAGCGCTTAAAATCATCCCCTGTGTTGGGCGTAATCGGATAAAGCAACCAATCTTTGCGCTGTAATTCCTTTTTATACAAGGCATTCATGTAGGAGCTGATCCCTGCTCGCTGCAATTTTGCCGCAGACTCATAGTTGATTAAGGCAGAGGAAGGAAAGAAATTATTGGGCACTTTATTGCCCTTTTCATCTTCAATGACTTGAACCTGACCATCGCCCTGTAGGTGTAGCTCTGCTTTGTTGATGGAACTCAAAAGCACTCGATTTTTAGAATCGATAAACTTCATGACCATCCCAGAAATTGGAGTCTGCCCTTTGATTGGCTCTTCAATTGGCCCTAATTGTAGGGTCACCTGATTGAAAACCACTCCTTTGATCGTATCAAGGAAGGCATCTAAAGGGCTAGTATCCAATCGAATCGCAAGGCCCAAACCTGATTTCATTCCTACTATAGCTCCAGTGGAATAAGAAATCTGATAGTCTCGCACCACCTCAGTAGGCGTTCCGCGACGATCTGACTCAACTCCGTTGAAGCTACGAGATGAAAATGTGGTAATGGTGTACTTCAACTTAGTAGTATCCCCTGTGTTGTGGTAATAAAATGTAATTCCAGTATTGCCTCCTAGGGAAAATCCAGCCGTTGTATTGTCTCCCGCCCGAGGTACAACCGCCACTCCAGGCAGGTATTTTCTAAAGTTAAACAAGTTATCAAACTCGTTGCCTCGTTTAAGTTTGGCAAAAATTTCGTTTGCCAACACTGGATTGAGGGGAGCTTTGATTAAGGTGTCTTTTGTGTCCTTAAAGATTACTTCTACCTCCGCAATTGGATTAGCGGAATAGGGCAACTTACTGAAATTGTAATACGAGGTGTCCTGCAAAGGCTGCGATAGCAGGTGCACCGCATATTTCTTCTTTTTGTCTAGATCAGTTCCATTGACACTTACAGTAGCTAAATTGAAAAATACGGAATCAAGTAGTGCCTCTGCTTTCGGACGTACCGACCCTTGTTCAATATGCATTCGGGTATAGGCGGTACTTCTCGTCTTCCCAAAATAAGGATCTTCCTCATCTCCTACGATTAGAATACCTGCGTTGGTGGTATTGAAGGAATCAAGAAGCACTACCTGGGCATTCAGGGGTATTTCTTTGTAGAAAACTCCAATCTGATTGTTCTCAGGCGCAAGTTCAAGGCCCAGCGTGGCAGGATCACTACATCCTCCCAAGAACAAAACCAATAAAAACGCGAAAACGGAAAATTTAGCCCGCAAGGCTGGTGTACATTCCATACAACTCTTCATGAGCTTGCTGCTCTTCTTCAAAACTAATTTCAAATTTCTTATTTTTTGAAAAATCCTGGATAAGTTGGTTCAACTCAGCAGAAACTTCGGATCCTTGCACCACTTGATCGGCATATTCTATACCCATTTTGATGAATCCTGAAAAATCTTTGCTCCTCAAAGGTGCTAAAATTGTATCATCGATATCTACCATCTTAACCTTGTTTAACAAATCGTCTCCAAAGATGTGCGAAAATCCTTCTGTGTAGATTCCAAATACCGATTTGGTCTCCTTAAATAGAGGCTCGTTTTTGTAGGTAGTCTTTAAGTACATCGGGATCAAGGAAGTCATCCAATCGTTGCAATGAACGATGTCTGGAGCCCAACCCAACTTCTTAACAGTTTCAATCACACCCTTACAAAAGAAAATGGCGCGCTCGTCGTTGTCGTCGTAAAACCGCTGCTGCTTGTCGTGAAACACGTACTTACGCTGAAAATAATCTTCGTTGTCAATAAAGTACACCTGCAGTTTGGCGTTGGGAATCGAAGCTACTTTGATGATCAATGGCTTTTCTTCTTCACCTACAGCAATGTTGATTCCCGATAGACGAACCACTTCATGAAGTCTGTTTTTCCGCTCGTTGATCAACCCAAACCGAGGTACCAAAATACGAATCTCCATGCCTCGCTCCTGCATGGCTTGCGGAAGAGATCGTAAGAATGTAGCTACCTTGGATGT
>SXYU01000186.1 GCA_005788235.1 Cytophagales bacterium | reverse complement strand
TAATTTGCCATCATCTCGGCGCTTTTTTACCCAAAGTTTACGCACTTGCCCTAGTTCCAATTCCTGAAATACTTCATTGGAGAAAACCAAACCTTCGTATCGGCCTTCCAGCAATACCTTGTAGCCTAAGACAGTTTTATCGAAAATCAAACCTTCACATTCATCGCCTGGCACATAATCTTTTGGGGCAGGATATATAAATTCACGGTACTTACTCACCCCTATCAGTCGATTGGATCGGTAATCCAAACATACCCGAATCAGGTATTTTTGACCCGAGGTCATAGGTTTAGCCATCTCAGCATTGGGAACAAATAGATCTTTTAGAAGGCCCCAATCCATAAATGCTCCAAAAGAAGTCACTTCCTTGCAGGTCAACACTCCAAATTGATCTAAGAGCAACAAAGGCGTATCAGTAACCGCTACGGGTCGATCCTCACTATCCGTATATACAAAAACTGTAACTTCATCTCCAACCTTCTCTTCACCCTTCAGGTATCCTTTAGGAAGTAAAACTTCCTCACCTTCCCGACAGGCCAGATAAGCTCCAAAATCCGTAAATCGATTAATGTATAGGGTGTTAACCCGTCCGAGTTCTTTCATTTGGCAAAGGTAAAGATTTATCCTAGTTCAAGAGGGATAAAAATACGGACATTCCCCGTCAGGAAGCTCCCAATTGAGTTGGATTTGGGACAGCTTACCCGTAGTTTTGAACAGAGCTAATTCAACTAATCCCCAGCTAACTTTTTTTAAGTTTATAGAGATGAAAAATATTTCAGTCATCGGTTCAGGTACCATGGGCAATGGAATTGCCCACCTATTTGCTCAGCAAGGTTTTGAGGTAGCTCTTGTGGATCTTTCACCAGATCAACTCCAAAAGGGAATGGCAACAATCGCCAAAAACATGGATAGGCAAATCTCCAAAGGAACCCTAACGGAAACTGATAAAGCGGCTTCTTTGCATCGGATTACTTCCTATACCAGCCTTGCCGATGGAGTAAAGGAAGCAGATTTAGTGGTGGAAGCAGCTACAGAAAAGATTGAAATAAAATTGGATTTATTCCGTCAATTAGACCTTCTCACTCCTGCCAAGGCTGTATTGGCATCCAATACCTCCTCTATTTCCATCACTCAAATTGCAGCAGTTACCCAACGTCCTAGCCAAGTGATCGGGATGCATTTCATGAATCCTGTTCCAGTCATGAAGCTGGTAGAAGTGATTCGTGGCTATACTACTTCCGAGGAGACCACAAGACAAATTATGAGCTTATCATCGCAATTGGAGAAAGTACCGGTTGAAGTGAAGGATTATCCTGGATTTGTGGCCAACCGGATTTTAATGCCCATGATTAACGAAGCCATGTATACCCTGTATGAAGGAGTGACTGGAGTCTCTGAAATTGATACCGTCATGAAGTTGGGTATGGCACATCCCATGGGACCACTACAGTTGGCTGATTTTATTGGTTTGGACGTGTGCCTTTCCATCTTGAATGTCTTGCACGAAGGATTTGGTAATCCAAAATATGCCCCATGCCCCTTGTTAATCAACATGGTGGCCGCTGGATTCAAAGGTGTAAAATCCGGAGAAGGATTTTATTGCTACCCTGCCGGCACCAAAGATTACCCAGTTTCTACTAGATTTTCAAAGTAATATTCAAACCCATGCATGTAGCAGTATCTGGAAATATTGGTAGTGGTAAAACCACGCTGACGGAAAAATTAGCCAAACATTACGGTTGGAGTGCTGAATTTGAAGCTGTGGATGAAAATCCCTACCTCCCTGATTTTTACGAGGACATGAAGCGTTGGTCCTTTCACCTTCAAGTTTATTTCTTGAATTCCAGATTCAACCAAATCAAAAAAATCCAGGAAAGCACAATTTCCACCATTCAAGATAGGACCATTTACGAGGATGCCTATATTTTCGCTGCCAATCTGTATAAAAGCAAATTGCTTTCAGAGCGGGATTATGCGAATTACAAGAGTTTATTTGACTCAATGATTTCGCATGTCAAAGCTCCTGACCTCTTAATTTATTTGAAGGCAGATATTCCAAAACTAGTAGGGCAAATCGAAAAGCGAGGAAGAACCTACGAAACAGCAATGCGCATTGATTACTTAAAAAATTTGAACTCCCATTACGAGGAGTGGATTGAAGGCTACAAAGAGGGAAAATTACTGATTATTGATGTCAATAATTTGGATTTTGTGGAGCGCGCAAGTGACTTTTCCTTTATTGTCGAAAAAATTGAGCGCGAAATATTTGGACTTTTTGCCTAATTAAATTTCCAAGTCCACCCTATTGATTACCCTAATTTTCGCATCAGCCATGCAAATAGCATGCTGCGTTGCTCCTCCTTGGGATTAATTAAAAGTTGATCCAATCGCTTCAAAGACCCAGCAGTCATGATAGTCTCATAAGGGCTCAATCGAATCAGTTTATAGCCATGAATGCGACTGAGCAAATCCACTTGCAAATGATTGTAGGCAAGTAATTTCCAGCCACTGGCGCCTACCCCATGAAAATCTCCTGGTTCCGAAGGCTGTCCAAAAATATGCTTTGCCAAGGGTGACCCTTCCCAAATGCGTTGCTGCATACCTGCCTTGAGTGCTTCTTTCTCGTAGGTCCGACAGAGGCGTTTATGGCCATCCAAAAAAGTAAATTGAAACTCTTCATACATCTCGGACCTAAAGGTGATCCCTCGGTATCGATTAAAAACCAATTCATCATCCCAAAGGATGAGTGTTCTTCCAATTTTAAAATCTATTTGAATTTTCTCAAAAAGTGGAAAGGAACCCTTCCCTCCAAGTTCCTCTAAACCATGAGCGAGCCAACCTTTTCCGCGTACATCAAGGTACTGTGGTTGAACTTCAAAATCTGTTTTCCAATCGTAACTAGCCCCTCCTTCTTTTAAGATTAGATCCAGTTGCCTGGTCATCAGGTGCTCCATACGCTTAAACTTCTTCGCGGATTATTTCCCAGGTATGGTCCGCCAACAATTTTATTTCAGCAACAAAATTTGCCCAATTCTTTTTTCTTCCCCACTCTTCCGGCCCTATCATGCTCATAAAGTCGGTACCCTCTTCTTTTTGATATAAAAAGTAACGGTGATTGATCAAGGGTTCGAAAGAGATAGAGGCTTGGTAAATTCGTTCAGAAACTTCGATTCGCGATTGGATTTTCTTGGCTTGATCCGCCAAAAGTTTCATTTGATCATATATTTGAGCCATTTGCATGTCAGTTTGACTATGCATTGCCGCCACGGCTCTTCCAGTTATTTTACCCTTATCCTCTGGCTTAATCAATGCACTACCCGCATGGTGTCCATACGGAAGAAGCCCAGGGTTTTCCGTGGTCTTCTCCTTCATCAAATCAAGATCCAAACGATCGACATCAATCTTCTTTCCTATCATGCATTCTATTTTTCAACCTCAGTAGAAATTCGCTCTTTCAAATTACCCTTAGAGCCTGGGAAAGTGGTTCTTCTGGAAATATCGTAGCTCACATAGATGATGATCAGCATGAACACGACAAACAGGAACAAGAAGATTTTTTTATTTTTCTGCATCAGTAAAAAGATTAACGCACAAAATTAACGATTACCACTCTTTTTGTTCCTGTTTGATCTTCTCATTTTTAGAAACCTTTCCCATTCAAACGGAACTGAATACTTAATTCAAGACCACAATATTTTTAAAACTCATTCCTTACCCAATTGTTAAAAACTATACTTAAAAATTTACAGAGCGAATTTCCATCAATGGAAGCACTTACCTAAAAGAGATTGATAAATTGCGTGAAGAAAAACGTAATATTAGAAAGATTAACAAATTTAAGTTTACCATCAATATCCTATATCCTCCCCATGTTGATCAAAAACTTTAGGCAAATTTCATTAGCCTTCTTCTTAGTTATTTCAAGTGGATTTTTGGTCCAAAATAAGGCTCAGACCACTAAAGTTCAGGGACTTGTAGCCGATAAAGCCATGGTCGTGTCTGCCCGGGAGGAGGCCTCTCGCATAGGAATTGAAATCCTAAAGCAAGGAGGAAATGCCTTTGATGCGATGATGGCTACAGAAATGGCCCTGGCAGTGACTTTCCCAGTTGCAGGTAACCTTGGTGGTGGTGGCTTTATGGTGTATCGCATGGCCGATGGACGGATTGGTAGTTTGGATTACCGTGAAAAAGCACCCTTGGC
>SXYU01000017.1 GCA_005788235.1 Cytophagales bacterium | reverse complement strand
CCTTATGCCATGTTGGTAAATACCTGGTTGACATCGTCGTCCTCTTCCAGACGATCGATAAGTTTGTGGATGATCTCCTCCTGCTCTTCTGTCAATTCGGTAAGCGTAGTAGGAAAACGTTGGAAATCTGCGGAGATTACCTCAATAGCTCGGTCCTCAAGGGCCTTTTGCATCAAGCCAAAATCTTCAAATTCGGTGTAAACAAAAATTTCCCCTTCATTCTCTGCAATTTCAGTAAGCCCAAAATCAATCAATTCCAATTCGAGCTCCTCTAGGTCGTAGGTTGCTTTTGCAAAGCGGAATACTGCTTTGTGCTCAAACATGAAACTAACGGATCCTGAAGTCCCCATCGAACCTCCTGCTTTGGCAAAATAGGAGCGCACGTTGGCTACTGTTCGATTGGTATTGTCTGTGGAAGTTTCCACAATAATGGCAATTCCAAAGGGACCATAGCCCTCATATATAACTTCTTCGTAGTCTTTTTCATCCTTATTGGAGGCCCGCTTGATCGCACCTTCGATACGATCCTTTGGCATTTGTGCACCTTTGGCGTTTTGGATGACGGTCCGAAGTTTGGCATTACTAGTAGGATCTGGTCCGCCCACCTTCACGGCCATGACGATTTCCTTCCCTAGCCTAGTAAATACCTTAGACATCTTGTCCCAACGCTTGAATTTTCGCTCTTTTCTGAATTCAAATGCTCTTCCCATGAATAAACAGTTTATATGAAACAAAAATAGCAATTTCTTTTACCTGATGAAGGGCATTTTTTAGAGGTGAGGGAAAGTTCTACCCGTCAAAAAATAAGGAATTCAAAAAGCGAGTTAAACGATTAGATTAAACCCAAGTAATAATTCGAGGTCTAATTTCTAAAACAAACCAATAAAAAGATGAAAAAATGGATCCTTGGAGCAGCAGTCTTGACCTGTATCAGTCTTGGGCTGTCTGCGCAACACCAGAAGAAAAACTTTCAAGAACTAAGTGCAGTGGAGCGCGCAGAAAAGATGAGCAATCGAATGGCAAAAGAACTTAAGCTTACAGAAGAACAGAAAAAGCAAGTGAGCCAAGTGGTACTTGAAAATGCCAATAGGCAGGAGGAGCTTATCCAAAAGGGAAAAGCAGAATTTGAAGCTCAAAAAGAATTCAGAGTAGAGCAAGATAAAAAGATCGCAGCCATCCTGACAGATGAGCAAAAAATGATTTGGGAGCAGCGGAAGGAAGCCTTGCGAACTAGAGGAAACGATCATTCTCGTGGGGATCACACCCAAGGGGGAAGGCCTAGATTCCGAAGAGGGCATTAACAAAAAAGGGCCACAGTGATGTGGCCCTTTTTTTTACTGACTAGTTTTAAACTTGTTCGCGCTGCTCCTCAACCTCAAAATAGGAGGCGTCTTTTTTGGGCAAGGAAGAGCTACCCATCAAGTAGCTGTCTACCTGGACTGCAGCCTCCCTACCTTCTGAGATGGCCCATACGACTAGAGATTGTCCCCTTCGCATATCACCAGCAAGAAATACTTTCGGGTTTGAACTGGCATACTGCTTGGATTTCGGGAGCTGATTTTCAAGAAGTTCCACCCCAAAACTACCCAACAAATCGGTTTGTCCCGGGCCAACATATCCGATAGCCAGGAAGGCCAAATCACAGGCTAAGGTCCGCTCTGTACCTTCTACTACCTCATAAGTCATCCGCCCGCCGGCATCCTTCCAAGCTATATCTACAATTACTAGTCCAGTTACTTCTCCCTTTTCGTTGCCTATAAATTCCTTGGTAAGCACAGAGAAGAGGCGCTCAGCACCCTCCTCATGTGAACTGGACGTTCGTAAGGTCATGGGCCATTCTGGCCAAGGATTAGAAGTCGTTCGTTTTATGGGTGGTTTGGGAAGTAATTCCAACTGGATGACTTCCCGCGCTCCATGTCTTCTGGAGGTTCCAATGCAATCACTTCCAGTATCTCCACCTCCAATGACGAGCACATTTTTGTTTGTTGCCGAGATTGGATTTTCCACTACCTCTCCGCCGATCACCTGATTTTGAGGGGCAAGGAAGTCCATCGCAAAATGAACTCCTTTAAGTGTACTTCCGGGAATGGAGAGTCCTCGGGGTTTTTGGGCTCCTACAGACAAAACAACCGCATCGAAGTTCTTGAGGACTTCTTCTGCTGATAAGGTTGTCCCTATTTCTGTTTGGGTCCGAAAATGAACCCCCTCTTCTTCCATCAAGGAGATTCTCCGATCGATCACCCATTTTTCCAACTTAAAATCTGGTATACCATAGCGTAGTAATCCGCCAACCTTGGCATTTTTTTCAAAAAGGGTCACTTCATGTCCAGCCTGATTGAGTTGGTCTGCAGCAGCAAGACCTGCAGGTCCTGATCCAATTACTGCCACGCGCTTTCCTGTTTGCTGCTTTGGAGTGGAAGGGGCAATTAGACCAAGATCGTAGGCTTTTTCGACAATGTTCTTTTCAATTAACTCGATGGCTACTGGATCCTTATTGATTCCTAACACACAGCTTGCTTCACAAGGCGCGGGACATATTCTACCCGTAAACTCCGGGAAGTTGTTTGTACTCTTCAGGATGCTAATGGCCTGAGGCCAATTTTCCTGAAAGACTGCTTCGTTAAATTCAGGAATCACATTTCCGAGTGGGCAGCCGTGGTGACAAAAAGGGACTCCACAGTCCATGCAGCGCGCTGCCTGGTTGTGGAGCTGCTTATCAGAAAATGGCGTGTAAATTTCTTGATAATCCCCCAGCCGAACATGTGGATCACGGCTTGAAGGAGTTTCTCGATTGTAGTGTAAAAATCCGTCTTTGGCACCCATATTATGCAAATATTCGTTCTTGTTGTTCCGATTTTTTCGCCAATACTGCTTTGTAGTCTCTTGGCATCACTTTGATAAACTTGCTTTTGGTGAGTTCCCAATTTTCCAAGTACGCTTGAGCTAAAGCACTTCGTGTAAATGCCAGGTGCCGCTTCAGGTAGCTTTGTAGGGTCTCAAAATCTTTTTCATCCAAAGGATCTAGATCTACCAATTCCCGATTGATTTCGGATTGGTATTCCTGCAAAATATAGGCGATTCCCCCGCTCATTCCTGCTCCAAAATTTCTTCCGATTTCCCCAAGATTGACGAGCAGGCCCCCAGTCATGTATTCGCATCCATGATCACCAATCCCCTCAATTACAGCTTTGACGCCAGAGTTGCGCACACAAAAACGCTCTCCACCTTTGCCATTGATGAAGGCTTCCCCTGAGGTGGCGCCATAGAAGGCTACATTTCCAATTAGGATATTTTCTTCAGCTTTGAACCGGGCATCTCTACTTGGGTAAATGATCAATCTACCTCCTGATAAGCCTTTTCCAAAGTAATCATTTGCTTCTCCCTCTAGCTCAAAGTTCACTCCTCGGGCGAGAAACCCCCCAAAAGTCTGTCCAGCGGAACCACTAAAGGTAAGGTGGATGCTATCTTCGGGAAGTCCTACGCTTCCGTAGATTTTGGAGATTTCATTCGAAAGCATGGCCCCTACGGAGCGGTCAGTATTTTTGATATCAAAGTGTCCCTGGATTGGGATGGCTTGTTCCAAAGCAGGAGTTGCTTTGTCAATTAATTTTCGGTCTAGTACAGCGTCCAGGGAAACCTCCTGGTCGATTTGCTTATATATCCCCACATGGCTTGGCACTTCTACTTTATGGAATATTGGAGAAAGATCCAACTTATCCCATTTCCAGTGTTTCAGACGGGTGCTGGCTTGTAGGACTTGGCTTTGACCTACCATCTCATCGATGGTGCGGAAGCCAAGGGAGGCCATGATTTCCCGAAGGTCTTGCACGATAAACTTGAAGTAGTTGATGACATGGTCAGGATCACCCGTGAATAGTTTTCTCAGCTCTGGGTCTTGGGTTGCTATGCCAACAGGGCAGGTGTTGAGATGGCACTTGCGCATCAGGATGCATCCTTCGGCTACGAGTGCTCCAGTAGCAATGCCCCATTCTTCAGCACCCAAAAGCGTGGCAACGGCAAGGTCTCTACCTGTTCGTAGTTGCCCATCTGTTTGAAGTACCACCCGACTCCGTAGGTTATTTCTGACAAGGGTTTGGTGTGCTTCAGAGAGCCCAAGTTCCCAAGGCAGTCCCGCATGACGAATCGAGCTCAAGGGGGATGCTCCTGTACCGCCATCTGCGCCAGAAATCAAGATCACATCTGTCATGGCTTTGGCTACGCCAGCAGCGACCGTTCCTACTCCTGCCTGGGAAACCAATTTTACATTGATTCGAGCAGTTCGATTTGCATTTTTTAGATCGTAAATCAACTGTGCCAAATCCTCTATGGAGTAAATGTCATGGTGTGGAGGAGGGGAAATTAGTCCTACTCCTGGAGTGGCATGGCGAACACGACCAATCCAATCGTCTACTTTATGTCCTGGAAGTTGACCTCCTTCTCCAGGTTTTGCGCCTTGAGCCATCTTGATTTGGAGTTCGGCTGCATGAGTCAAGTAATGCGAAGTCACACCAAAGCGGCCAGATGCTACCTGCTTGATTGCAGATCGCTCCCAGTCTCCATTTTTCTTTTTTTCATACCGCTGCTCATCCTCTCCACCTTCCCCCGAATTACTTTTGGCCCCAATCCGGTTCATGGCTATTGCCAAAGTGGTATGCGCTTCGTGGGAGATGGAACCAAAGGACATCGCGCCTGTAGCGAAGCGCTTCATGATTTTTTCTACGGGTTCCACCTCCTCAAGAGGAATGGATATTTGCTTTTTGAATTCAAACAAGCCCCTCAAAGTCATTGCATCATGGCTTTGCTCGTTAATTTTTGAGGCAAATTTTTGATACAGCGCATAATCCCCCAATCGGGTAGATTTTTGGAGGAGGTGAATGGTCTCTGGATTAAAAAGGTGTTTCTCTCCCCTTCTTTTCCACTGATAAACACCTCCTGTTTCCAACACACCTTCGTGAGGAAGGTAAGCTGCACGGTGGCGAATCAAAACCTCTTCCGCTAGTTCATCAAAGGAAATCCCACTGATTCTGGATGTGGTGCCTTTGAAACAGCGATCCATCACCTCTGGACCTAGCCCTATGGCTTCAAAAATCTGTGCGCCTTGGTACGATTGGAGGGTAGAGATTCCCATTTTGGACAACACCTTCAAGAGACCTTTGCCAATCCCTTTTTGGTAGTTGCTAAGCACAGTTTTCTCATTCTTTGCACCAGGGAGTTCTCCTTTACGATGGAGATCCAAGAGGGATTCAAGAGCCAAATAAGGGTTGATGGCAGACACTCCATAGCCAATTGCAGTGGCGAAGTGGTGCACTTCCCGGATATCAGCAGACTCCAGAACTAAGCCTGCGCGAGTACGAATTTTTTTCTTGACCAGATGCTGATGCACAGCTCCAATAGCGAGAAGCGAGGGGATGGGAGCACGATTTTCCGAGCAGTCTCTATCTGAGAGGATGATTACATTTTTCCCTTCAATCAAAATGGCATCTTCAGCTTCTTGGCACAGCAGATCCAATGCCTCCAAAAGCCTCCCGGGCTGGTGGTCTGCTACAAAATGTCCAAATAGGCGCTTGGTTCGGTAGCCCAAATGCTCAAGTCGGGTAATTTTTTCCAAATCGGCATTGAGTAGGACTGGCTGAGAAATATGGATTTGCTTGGTATGAAGAGGGCTTTCTTCCAAAATATTGTGACCCTCTCCAATTCGTGTGAAAAGTGACATCACTAGACGTTCTCGAATGGGGTCGATGGGCGGATTACTTACCTGTGCAAAAAGCTGTTTAAAGTAATTTGAAATATGCTGACTCTGTTTGGAAAGCACTGCCAATGGGGTGTCTGCTCCCATGGATCCTACTGCTTCCTGACCCTCATTCCCAAGAGGGACTAAAATCACTTTTAGCTCTTCGGAAGTGTATCCGAAAATTGTTTGTCGTTGGTGAATCTCCGCTGTTTGGTAGGCATAGCTAAGTTCTTCGGGCTCTGGAACAAGCCTGAGTTTGGTTCGCTGTTCATTCACCCATTGTTCGTAAGGTTGTCTTCTGCAAATCTCACCTTTCACTTCATCGTCGAGAAGTACCTTCCCCTTGTCTAAGTCTGCCCAAAGCATCCTTCCAGGGCTAATTCTTCCTTTTTGAGTAATAGTTGCTTCCCGGATAGGTAGCGCTCCAGCTTCAGAGGAGAGGATTAGGCGCTGGTCTTTTGTAATGAAATAACGAAGCGGGCGAAGTCCATTTCGATCGAGTGTGGCGCCCACCGACTTGCCGTCGGTAAATAAAAGAGCAGCAGGCCCATCCCATGGTTCTACCAAGGAAGCGTGAAATTTATAGAATGCAGCTCGTTCCTTGTCCATTACCTCGTTATCCTGCCAAGCTTCGGGGACGAGCATCATCATCGCATGCGGCAGGCTCCTTCCACTGAGGGTGAGAAGTTCCACCATGGCATCCAAATTGGCAGAATCAGAGTTCAATTTGTTGGTGATGGGCATCAGCATTGCTAGCTCTTCCGGGCTAAATAGAGCTGATTTCATCAAGGCCTCTTTGGACTTCATTTTGTTTAAATTCCCACGAATGGTATTGATTTCTCCGTTGTGGGAAAGGTACCGAAAGGGTTGTGCTAGCCTCCAATTGGGAAAGGTATTGGTACTAAATCTAGAGTGAACGATGGCAAAGGCGGAGGCAATGCCTGGGTTTTGAAGATCTTTAAAAAATGGCAATACCTGGTCGGTTCGAAGCTGACCTTTGTAGACCACCGTCAAGGAGCTGAAGCTTGCAAAATAAAAAGCTTGGTTTACTCCAGGAATCTCCGCGTTGATTTTGGAGCTAGAATAATTTCGGAGTACAAATAGTTTTCGTTCCAGGTCAAGTCCTTGCAGACCATCCTTGTGGCGAACAAATACCTGTTCAATAATCGGCATCACTTCTAGCGCACTTGATCCAGGGATGGTTTCATCAATAGGGACCTTCCGATAGCCAATCAACTCAAAGTCCAAATCTTCGATGAGTTGATTGAGTAATGTCTTTGCTTTGGTGTAGAGCTGCTTGTTATTTGGAAAAAAAGTCATTCCTAAACCAAATTCTCCTGGCGATGGCAACTGGATCTCTGTGCGTGCTGTTACCTCTAGAAGAAATTGGTGGGGGATTTGGATGGAAATTCCTGCTCCATCGCCTGTTTTGGGGTCAGCTCCTCGCCCTCCACGATGTTCCATGTTGCTGAGCATATACAAAGCCCCACTGATGGTTTCGTGTGTAGGTTCATTGGTAAGGTCTACTATTGCTCCAATACCGCAGGAGTCGTGCTCATACTCCTGCCGATATAACCCTTGCTCCATTTTTTTAAGTTTAATAGGTTTCAACCTTAAAAATTACTGATTTTTTTAAAATAAGCATAATTTAAAACCTATAATCATGCTAAAATGATTTAAAAAAATCTTTTTTATTAAAAATAAGATAAAAACAGAAGTAAATTTTTAGGTTTTATAAAATAAAAATCTGCCAAATCATAAAAATTAGGCAGGTTTAAACTCAAATCCTAGTTTTTTAGCTGCGGCATCAAACTATTCTGTGTTGCTGAAAAAAATAGTATAATTCCTTTTTCGTTCAGCTGAATTCCCAATAAACTAGCAGTCAATTTGAGGATAAGCCAAATAAAATTTAGTCTGTAAATGGGGAACTGATTTCTTTTTCTCCTCCGTTTAGGTAGACTTTTACTTTTTTGATTTTTCGGGTGTCCACTGCTAAAATAGTGAACTCAAAATCTTTGAAGCGGATTTTTGCCCCGTTTTTAGGCATCTTTGAGTTCAGCTCCAGGAGCAAGCCGCCCAAAGACTCGCTTTCGCCTTTTACTTCATCAAAGACTTGCGTATCTAAATCTAGCTTTTTGGAAAAATCATTAAGGGAAACCTTCCCTTCAAAAATAAAGGTGTCCACATCAACTTCCTGAAAAAATAGGGTATCCGTATCGTCGAATTCATCGTTGATTTCTCCAATAATCTCTTCAATCAGGTCTTCAAGGGTGACCAAGCCACAGGTGCCGCCATATTCATCCACGACGATAGCCATGTGAACCCGCATTTTTTGAAAATCTTTGAGTAGGGAGTCGGCTTTTTTGTTTTCAGGAACGAAGAAGCTCTTTCGAATCAAAGACTTCCATTCGAAAGTTTCATCTTTTTCGATGTGAGGGAGTAAGTCCTTGATGTAGAGAATTCCTAAAATGCGGTCAATCGTCTCTTCATAAACTGGAATTCTAGAGTAGCCGCTCTTGTTGACTTTATCCATCAGTTCATGGAAATCAATTTCAACATCTATGGCGGAGATTTCCATGCGGCTTTTCATGACCTGACGGACGTTAAGCGTACCAAAATTCACAATACCACGAAGGATTTCTTTTTCTTCTTCAGGAGTATCTTCCGTTGTCATTTCCAAGGCTTGATTAAGTTCATCTACAGAAAGTGAATATCCTCTTTGCTGAACACGCTTTTCTATGAGGTTACTGAAGGCAATTAGAATTACCGAAAAAGGCTTTAGGAGGTGAGTGAAAAAAGTAATTGGAGTTGCAAGCGCCAATGCAAAACGGGTATTGGCTTGGTTGGCATATACTTTCGGTACAATCTCTCCAAAAAATACGATAGCAAAGGTAACGCCTACTGTTTGAATTAATAGTACTACTATCCCAGTGGCATTGGTTCCTAAAAGGGTCCAAGTAACAAAGGTCGTTAAGGTAACGATGCCAATATTGATTAGGTTATTTAAAATGAGGACCGTACTGAGCAAGATTTTAGGTGTTGCCAATAAGCTGCTAATCACTCGCCCTTTTTCTGGATTTTTTTGGTTGAGCTCGGTTAGCTCGTCCTTACTCAACGAAAAAAAAGCTACTTCAGAACCAGATACCAATGCAGATCCTACTAGGAGGATAAGGAGCGCGAGCCCATTAAACAAAAAATAAGAGAATGAAAACGAAGAAACCTGGGCTATCAGTAAGTAACTCGGGTAGGGGTCATCCATGTGTTTAGTTCAATAAGGAGTCAAAGTTATACAAATCCCCTGAATTAAGGGAACAGGGGATTTGTATTTCAATTAAAAGGGTAAGTCATCATCTCCCTCATCTAAGGATACCATGGGAGCGCTTGGTGTTGGGGATGAACTTGGCATTGCGGCCATTCCAGTAGTTGCTGCGGAAGAAGTGACCGCCATTCCTTCTGGCTTGCCCCCTACCATGGTAAAGCTCAACACTCTGATTTTCATCTTCTTCCGATTTTGTCCTTGCTCATCGGTCCATTTGTCAGACTTGATTTTGCCTTCCACATAGATTTGAGAACCCTTTTTCAGGTATTTCTCCGCAATTTTTGCTTGTTGATCCCAAAGCTCCAAGTCGTGCCATTCTGTCTGCTCCACTCGGTTGCCATTTCGATCTTGGTAAGCCTCCGAGGTAGCAAGGCTTAGGTTGGCTACTACCTTGTCTCCCTCCAAATATTTCACTTCTGGGTCAGCACCTAGATGGCCCAATAAAATGACCTTGTTTACTCCTGCCATAACATTTTGTTTTTAGTAGTTAAAAAGTTTAGAAGACTGAAAGTAATCAAATCTCTCGATCAGTCAAATAGCGAACAATCAATTTGGGCTTAGGTAAAGCGTCAATTTTCTGTTGTTCCACCAAGTCAAACCCCTCTTTTTGGCACCAATGAACTAATTCAGCATGTTTGTTGGGAGAAAGCTCGATTTCCCAAAAGCTCCCGAGTATCCGTTGATGTGACAAAAGATGTCGGTATTTTTTAGGGAATAGGACAGCTTCTTTGCTCAGACTTTCTTTCCAAGGGAAGGTTTCTTGTTGGAGAAGAGGGAAATCATACAAGCCCGTCCAGATATCACCCGTCCCTCTTTTATTCCAAACTAGCTGAGCTCCACAGCGAATCACCAAGTAATTGAGGATACGTTCTTTGACCTTAGTTTTATTGTTTTTTACGGGTAAAGAGCTAACAAGACCTTTTTGAAATGCAAAGCAGCTGGCAGAAAGGGGGCATTCCACACAGCTTGGATTTTTGGGGACGCAGCATCGGGACCCAAAATCCATCATGGCCTGATTGAATTCACTTGGGGAATCTTTAGGAATTAACTGGTTGGCAAGTGCTTCGAATTCTTTTTTTCCTCTGCCGCCACCAATATCTGTGGCAATTCCAAAATAACGAGCGAGAACCCGAAATACGTTACCATCTACTACTGCTTGAACCTCCCCAAAGGCGAAACTCGCAATTGCTGCTGCGGTATAGCTGCCAACGCCTTTCAATTGAATGAGGGAAGTATAGCTATTTGGAAAAACGCCACTTAGTTCGCTCGAAATATATTTTGCGCAGCCATGCAGGTTTCGAGCTCTGCTGTAGTAGCCTAGGCCCTGCCAGAGACGGAGAATTTCTTCTTCTGGAGCCTCAGCTAGCGCTTGTACCGTAGGATAAGCTTTTGAAAAGGCTTCGTAATAGGGCAGTCCCTGTGCCACACGGGTTTGCTGTAGAATGACTTCCGAGAGCCATATTTTATAGGGATCTTGGGTTTCGCGCCAAGGTAAATACCGAGGATTTTCTCGGTACCAAGAAAGGATTGAATTTGAAAAGAATTGATTTTCAGTGACTTTTCTCTTCATCTGTGATTCGTTGCGAGATTACAAACCAAGCTATTTTTTTTGAATAACTTTTTTAATTGCATTGGTTCTTGTACATTTGCAATCCCAAAAATACTTGGTTAATAGGTTGTTAAGCTTATTTTGAAATTTCTAAATTTTAATCACAGTGACTAAAGCAGAAGTAATAACTAAAATTTCCGAAAAGACCGGAATTCAAAAAGACGATGTAACTCAAGCAGTTGAGGCGTTCTTCAAAGTAGTAAAAGATTCCATGGCAGATGGTGATAATATCTATGTCAGAGGATTCGGAAGTTTTATCAACAAGAAAAGAGCAAGGAAGATTGCGCGTAACATTTCCAAGAATACTGCGATCGTTATAGACGAGCATTACATTCCTGCATTCAAACCTTCGAAGGTATTTGCAGAAAAAATTAAAAACAGTAAAAAAATTAAACAAGCGGCTACTCAGGCCTAAGTCTGGGGTTAGGGCATGAAGAAACTGCAGGTTGTTCTGATAGGCATCGGTATAGCTTCGGTAGCAGGGCTTTATCTTCTTCCCAAGGTGGTGGTAGATAATGAAGCTACTGGAGCAAAAATGGAAGAAGAGGCAGAAGCTTCCACAGCCATTTCCGAATCGCATGAGAATACCCTATCTTCCCAAAATAGAGTTCAAGCTGAGCAGCTAATCAACAAATTTCGCACTGCACCTTCGGTTGAGGAAAAAGTAGCGGCAGCTCAGGTGCTTGCAGGCATTTACAAAGAAGAGGGGATATTAGACAGTGCTGCCTACTATTGGACAGAGGCAAGTATGCTTTGGCCAAAAAATTTGTTTCTCATCGAGGAAGCTGGAAAAGCAAATTACGATGCTTTTTCCTTTGCCCTAGACAAGAATAAAGTAGAAGTGCTGGCAGAAAAGACCAGAAGTTTCTTAAACAAGGTGTTGGAAAAAGATCCAACCCGCCTCGATTTGAAGTCCAAAATAGCGATGACCTATGTGTCTTCTGCCAATCCCATGCAGGGAATCACGCTATTAAGAGAAATCTTAGAAGTGGATCCCAAAAATGAAGACGGCCTATTCAACATGGGTGTGCTCTCCATGCAATCTGGTCAATATGATCGAGCAATCGGTCGATTTGAAGAATTGGTAAAAGCACATCCTCAAAACATTCAAGGTCAATTTTACCTAGGGGTTAGTTATTTTGAATCGAAGGAAAAAAACAAAGCGAAAGCTCAGTTTGAGCTAGTCAAGAAAATGACCCAAGATCCAATGATCTTAGAGAGTATTCAAGGCTACTTAGACCAGCTATAACAAATTACAAATACTTTAAATTGTGTAACTATGCCTTGCGGTAAGAAAAGAAAAAGACATAAGATCGCTACGCACAAGCGTAAGAAGAGACTTAGAAAAAACAGACACAAGAAGAAGTAAAATCTTCTTTGTGTGCTAATGAAAGTAAAGTACGTTCATTTACACTAGTAAAAAGAAAATTTGAGTACGGAATTGTTAATCGATTCTGCTCAAAATGGAAGTCGAATAGCCTTATTGCAGGACAAGCAGCTGGTTGAACTTCATTCCGAAGGGATGGACAATCAGTTTAAGGTGGGTGACATTTATTTGGGAACGGTCCGCAAGATTGTCAATGGACTCAACGCCGCATTTATTGATGTTGGCTACGAGAAAGATGCCTTTCTTCATTACCAAGACCTAGGATCAAATATCAATAGCTTGTTGAAGTTTACCAAAATGGTACGCAACAACAACTACAGCAACCACCTCTTGAAGGGCTTTGAAAACGAAGCAGAAATAGATAAAGTCGGAAAAATCGACAAGATTCTAGCCAAAACCAACCAAGTTTTGGTGCAAGTTGTCAAGGAACCTATCTCAACAAAAGGCCCTAGATTATCCTGTGAGCTCTCTCTACCTGGACGTTACCTCGTGCTTGTACCCTTCTCCGATACAGTCAATGTGTCGAAGAAAATACGGAGCAATGAAGAGCGGAAAAGGCTGCTCAGACTTATCAATTCAATCAAACCTGCCAATTTTGGGGTAATTATCCGAACTGTGGCTGAAGGTCAATCCGTAACGGAACTTGATAAAGACCTTCGAAATCTTCTCACCAATTGGGAAGAGGGAATGAGCAAATTGCTGAAAGCCAAAAGCCGGGACAAAATTATTGGAGAGATGAGCATGGCCTCCTCACTTGTGAGAGATCTGCTCAATGAATCATTCGATGCAATCACCGTAGAAGAAGAGTCTACTTACGATCAGATCCGTTCCTACATCAGGTCAATAGCGCCTGAAAAAGAAAAAATTGTCAAACTTTACAACGGTAAGGTTAAGCTATTTGAAAGTTTTGGAATCGAAAAGCAAATCAAAAGCTTGTTTGGACAGTCCGTCAGCCTACCTCAAGGGGGCTATGTGATTATAGAACACACCGAAGCCCTGCACGTCATCGACGTCAACAGTGGCAATAAGTCCAATCAAGAAAGTGACCAGGAATCTACAGCGCTTAAAACAAACCTGGTTGCTGCTAAAGAAATTGCTAGACAACTCCGCCTCCGAGATATGGGAGGAATCATAGTCGTCGATTTTATCGACATGAAGAAAGCCGAAAATAAAAAAGCGATTTTCGATGCTATGATGTTGGAGATGAAGTTTGACAGATCCAAACATACCGTATTGCCCCTAAGTAAATTTGGGCTGATGCAAATTACCCGACAGCGCGTGCGTCCAGAAGTCAACATTGTGACCAAGGAAACCTGCCCTGCTTGCAACGGTACCGGCAAAATCCAAGCGTCCATTCTGGTCGCCGATAAGTTGGAAAAAGATTTGGAACACATGGCAACCATTCAGAACGTGGATAAAATCCACATCGGCTTGCATCCGTATCTGCATGCCTACTTTACCACTGGCCTAATTAGCCGACGAGTAAAGTGGTTTTTTAAATATTACAAATGGATAAAACTGATCAAAGATTCTTCACTACCTGTGACGGAATACAGATTCCTAGATGAATCTGGAGAAGAAATCGAACTAAAAGTAAAAAGCGAGGCTGAGTAAGCCCCGCTTTTTTTTTGCGTATTTGTTGACGAAAAAGGAAGATATCTCCTTTCGGTGCAATCTCAAAAAGGAAGTTTGTCCTCGTCTGCCGCTTCGTAAAAAGAATCCACATCTGGAGGCCCAACCGGCATTCCTGCTCCTTGGCTGCGGTCTACTTTGTATGCCTTCACTTCCGTATACCAACGTCCGTTGTACTCTCGACTTTCTACCTCTATCCCAAGGTTGACCTGCTCACCTACCTTTAATCCAAACTGGTCAATCTTATCTCCCCAGATAGATACACACACTTTTTTGGGATACTGACCTCCTGTTTCTACAATATATTCCTGCTTGCGCCAAGCATTGCCACTCTTTGAACTCCCACTCACTTCTGCGAGTTGGGAGATTACTTTTCCGCTTAAATCCATAATTTGTTTTTTCTAGGTAAGACTACGAAGGTAAGCAATACGACTTACTTTTTTAAAACCATCGGTAGCGATAATTCTAGTTATTTCCCTTCTTTATTCTGTGTTGGATGCCTTTCCTTCTTCCGATATGGGGTAGAACCATACAGAATAAAAAATCATATTTAGTTTTAAAAAAGGATGAAAAACTAACCTTATGTATTAAAAATAGAATTAAGTATTGATTTTGAGACAAAAGTTGCAACATTCACAAATTTGGCCGTAGTTTTGATTCCTTTTTAGATTACTTCCACAGACTTCAAAAAAATCTTTTCACTTAACCCGATACTATGGCCTAGACTTTTACGTTGTTTATAAACCAACTTAAAAATGAGTAAGCAATTAGGTCCTGAAGACGGAGTGTTGATCACCCTGTATCGTAATGGTAATGAAGCCGCCTTTAATCTCTTAGTAGATCGGTATCAAAGTAAGGTATTTACCACAATATTCCTGATCGTGAAAGATCAGGATGTAGCAGAAGATCTGCTGCAAGATGTATTTGTAAAGGTGCTCCACACCTTCAACTCGGACAAATACAACGAAGAAGGTAAATTTCAGCCTTGGGTGATGCGCATCGCACACAATATGGCAATCGATCATTTTAGAAGGGCAAAAAGGTATCCCACCATCCTTTTGGAAGATGGGAGCAATCTACTCAATTCACTATCCTTTGCAGAGGATTCCTCCGAGGAGCAACGGATTAAAGAGGAAACCTTGGCATGGGTGCGCAACTTAATCGATGAGCTTCCAGAAGCTCAGCGAGAAGTGGTGATCATGCGACATTATTTAGACATGAGTTTCCAGGAAATCGCCGAGCAAACCGGCGTCAGTATCAATACAGCCTTGGGTAGAATGCGCTATGCGCTCAACCATATTCGTAAAAAAATGAAACAAGTAAACAGCGCCTATGATAAAATCATTTACCCCAAATGACCTGATTAGATATATCTATCAGGAAATGTCGGAGGTAGAACAAGAACTCTTGATGCAAGCCTTGCACAGCGACGACGCTTTGATGCAAGAATACATTCAACTGCTGAGCACGGTGGAGTTTTTGGAGCAAGTAAAATTGCAACCTTCCGAAAAAGTAGTGAAAGCCATCAAAAAAATGGCCCAGTCTACGGGACTTCCACAAGTCTGAACTAAGGTAACCCCGCCAAATTGCGGGGTTTTCTTTTGCTAGGCTTACCTAGCATTTTTTCACTGGAGGCCCCAGTTAATTTTTTTGAGTAGCCATTTTTTTACAAGCAACCTAAAAAGTTAAGTTTTGAAGTTCAATTACTTGAGCCGTGGTCCGTTGACCGTTAGCTGTGGTCAACTTAAAACCACTTCATCATTGTTGCAATCAATTTCTTGACACGAATCCCGTAAGGGGGGCGTAACAAGCTGACGTTATTAAATCCAATGCGCTGCTTCAAGACTCCTTTTTCATTGCTAAAGGCCAAAAACCCAAATTTGCCGTGGGCTTTTCCAATCCCGCTGTTGTTGACTCCTCCAAAAGGTAGCTCGCTATGTAAAAAATGGAGTACACAATCGTTGATCACTAGGTTGCCAGAGCTTGTTTCTGTCATGACTCGTTTGGCGCGTGAGTCGTCTTTTCCAAAAAAGTATAAGGCTAGGGGCTTAGGCTGTGAATGGATTAAGGCCAAAGCATCGTTGATTTGGGTGTAGGTGAGTATAGGAAGGATTGGGCCGAAAATTTCCTCTTGATAGACAAGCATGTCCTGACCAATTCCTGAGATCAAAGTAGGCTCAATGTACTTTGTCTCCTCGTCTATGGCTCCACCAATTTCTATCTTAGCCCCTTTTTGAATTGCATCATCCAACATCTGCCGAATTCGATCAAAGTGTTTTCCATTGATCAATCGGGCATAGTCTGGGCTTTGCATAACTCCTTTTCCCTCAGGGTCGTAGTAGCGAGTCATCGCAATTTGCGCCTCGTTCATAAATGCTTCCTTTTTTTCCTCTGGAACCAGGATGTAATCTGGAGCGATGCAGGTTTGGCCACAGTTGACAAACTTGCCCCATATCAATTTTTCTGCAGCATCCTTTAGGTCAGCCGAAGTATCCAGGATGACGGGAGATTTTCCTCCCAATTCTAAGGTGACCGAACTCAAGTGTTGTGCAGCAGCCCGCATTACAATTTTTCCAATTGCCGGACTCCCGGTAAAGAAAATATGATCAAAAGGTAAGGCCAAAAGCTCCGATGCCACTTCTTTTTCTCCCAGGCAAACTGCTACCTCATGAGGAGCAAAGAGTTCACTCACGAGGTCTTGGACTAACTGTGCGGTATGCGGGGCGTATTCAGAAGGTTTCAGAATTGCAGTACATCCAGCCGCTAGTGCGGAGACCAAAGGACCAATGGCAAGGTTGAAGGGGAAATTCCAGGGTGAAATTAAGAGAGCCCTCCCTTTAGGTTCAGCGACAATAAATGCCGAAGTGCCGAGCATGGGAAG
Organism: Cytophagales bacterium; assembly: GCA_005788235.1. Taxonomy (GTDB): domain Bacteria; phylum Bacteroidota; class Bacteroidia; order Cytophagales; family Cyclobacteriaceae; genus Algoriphagus. Next base: position 3,325 of record SXYU01000017.1, on the reverse strand, counting down.
TGGCGTAGGTTGAGGTTGAGGCCTCATCCAAGCGTTTAGGTTTTTAAGGCAATGCTTGATTTCTGAGGTAACAGGAAATATCTCATTGAGGTCCACCTCAGGTGCTGGTTTACTGAAATCCAACCAAAGCACCTCTCGAATGGCTTCTTGGTGGGTATTAATCCAATTCAAAAGCTTGTTTAAACGTTCTTTTCGCTCCACAAGCGTGGATGATCTCCAAGCGATGGAAGTAGGTAGTTGGCTAGCAAAAAGTTCAGCAGGTGAAGGGCGAAGGTCAGAAAGCTGCATCATGGCAAGAGGATTGGAAAAACATTTGCTGGTTAAGGTAGCCAGTTTTGTAGAAAAGTTGACGATTAGTCGGAGAATCCTAACAAAAAAGGATTAGACCGTTTTGGAACTATCCTGAATCAGAAGATTGAGTTGGGCCAGCTCCGTTTCACTAAGATCTCTCCATTTTCCGACTGCAAGGTCAAGTCGAATGTGCATGATCCGGATCCGCTTAAGCTGGGTGACTTGGTACCCAAGGTAGCTACACATCCGGCGAATCTGCCGATTCAATCCTTGTTTGAGGATAATTCGAAACTTAAACTTGTTGATCGCTTCGACTGTACAGGGAGCGGTTACCGTATCCAAGATGGGTACGCCTGCACTCATCCGCTGCGCAAAACTCGGATGCAGTGGTTTGTCCACCGTCACCACATATTCTTTTTCGTGGTTGTTTTTTGACCGTAGGATTTTATTAACCAAATCCCCTTCACTAGTCAATAGGATCAGCCCCTCGCTGTCTTTATCCAGTCTTCCAATTGGGAAAATACGTTCGGGATGGCCTATAAAATCAATGATATTGTCTTTTTCCCCTTGGGTATCCGTGGTGGACACGATCCCTACTGGCTTATTAAAAGCAATGTAAACATGCTGCTGTTTGGGCTTCCCGATCAATCGCCCATCTACGCGCACTTCATCCATGGGGAAGACTTGGGTGCCCAATTCAGGAATCTTCCCATTGATGGTGATCCGTTTCTGTTCCAACAGTCCATCCGCAGCTCTACGAGAGCAGAAGCCTACTTCGCTGAGGTATTTATTGATTCGAATGGAGGATTCTTGACTCATGAAACTAGTCTCGTAGGATTCAATTAAACAAGCAAGGTAGATGCTCTAAATGCCAAAGCCTATTTTTTTGCCTTGCTTGCACTAGCCAACAAGCGATCGTCCACTGTTGGATCTATTGCTGCCAAGAGCCTCATTACTTCGGCCTTTTTCTGAGTAAAAGCGGTGAGGTTGGCCTGAGAAACGGGCTCAGTTGGAGGGATGGTTTCCTTTAGCCAATCTTCTTGCTTTCCATTTTTCCAAAAACGAAAGCAGAGGTGAGGCCCTGTCGCCAGACCAGTGCTACCGACATAGCCAATGACTTGGCCCTGCTTGACCCGGTCTCCTCTTCTAAGATTTCTGCTAATTTTCGAGAGGTGTAGGTACTGGGTGGTGTAGGTTTCGTTGTGTTTGATCTTTACATAGTTCCCGTTTGCAGCAGAATAGCTGGCGTCCTGCACGGTTCCATCTCCTACCGTTCGTATCTCTGTTCCTGTGGGGGCGGCATAGTCGGTGCCCAAATGTGCTTTGTACCTTTTTTGTACGGGATGAAAGCGGTTTAGATTATAGCGGGAGCTGATTCGGGTATATTTTAATGGATCCCGAAGAAAAGCTTTTTTGAAACTTTCACCGGCCTGGTTAAAGAAGTTAAGTTGCCCATTTTGGGTGAATGGGATGGCATGCATCTCCTCTCCTTTGTGATTAAAATAAGCGAAATGAATTCCAGAGATGGAGACGACTTGGTCTTCGATCACTTTTTCTTCAAAAACTACTTTGAATACATCCCCTTTCTGTAAAGATTGAAAATCCACCGACCATCCGTAAAGATCTGCAAACTCATCAATTAGTTCGGGAGAGATGCCCTTCTCAACCATAGCATTGTACAAGGAACTGGTAATAATGCCTCCGACCTCTCTTTTTCGAGTTACCGCTGGCTTTTCCACTTTGTGGATGGTGGCAGAATCCAGATTAAACACCACGTATTCGGCGAGGTTGGGTTCGTATATTAAAAAATGCGCCTTGGAAGAATTGGGTGGGGTAATGACTGTAAATTTTTTATCTGCCGCAATCCTACGCACATCAAATACTTCAGCAGATTTTTTGGCTAGCTCGTCAATGATCTGATAGGGCACATTGAAGGGAGTCAGTAGAGTGGCAAGGGTTTGATTCTTTGCAACGGTTCCTTCTACAATATTCAGTCCTGTGACATTGATACCGTAGAGAAACTGATCTTTAGAAGTGAAAAGACTATCTGTTTTGGACTCTTCTTGGCCAGAAATCCAATTAGGAAATAACTCCAAATCAGTTTGATACACTCCGATTAGGAGTATAGATAACAATAAAGTGATCGAACCAATCCAATTTTTTTTCATCAGCAACTAACCAATCCCATTAGGCCACAATTTTTTTGGACCTCCAAACAAGCCAAAAGATGTCTTTTTTCCAAGAAAACAGAGACAAATTAGCCTCCAAAGGCTCTTTTTTAACGATAATTGACATTTCCCGAAAACAGAAATCGATTGGGTATAGGGATGCAAATTCCAGAGATTTTAGGGTTTATTACCAAAAAAGAAAAGAAAAATAGACTTCAATAGGTGAATCTTAGCATAGAGCTATCGTTCTGTGTCGCAATTATTTATCTTTGGGCTCCCAAAATTAGGAATAAGTCATGTTAAGAACGCATACCTGTGGCGAACTTCGCCTTCATCATGTCCACCAACAAATCACTTTGGCCGGCTGGGTACAGCGAGTTAGAAATAAAGGAGGCTTGATTTGGGTAGACTTGAGGGATCGCTATGGGCTTACTCAGTTGATTTTTGAAGAGGGCTCTACAGACAAAAGCCTACTCGAAAAAGCAGCCCAGCTTGGAAGAGAATTTGTAGTGCAAGCCACAGGTAGGGTAGTGGAGCGAACTGCCAAGAATGATAAAATGCCAACTGGGGATATAGAAATTAAGGTGAAGGAGCTTTGCATATTGAATTCTGCCAAGGTGCCTCCTTTTATAATTGAAGATGATACAGACGGTGGGGATGAGCTTCGCATGCGGTACCGCTACCTAGACCTTCGTAGAAATGTGATCCGCGAAAAGCTACAGCTCCGACACCGCATGATGCAGGAAACTAGGAGCTACATGGATAAGCAACAGTTTATTGAAGTAGAGACTCCTGTACTCATCAAATCAACTCCAGAGGGAGCGCGGGACTTTGTGGTACCTAGCCGAGTGAATCCAGGCGAATTT
>SXYU01000185.1 GCA_005788235.1 Cytophagales bacterium | reverse complement strand
GCCGCCATGATTGCGATGGCTGCGCATTTCAAATACCTTCGTGGTGACTTTGTTGGCTACGACATCGCTCCACTGGCCAAAATGAAATTCTAATATGTCCAAGTCCAATCGATTTGAAAAGGTCATCAACATCCGGAACAAGAAGGCAAGCTTCGAGTTTGAATTCATTGATACCTACGTGGCGGGCTTGGTGCTGAAGGGAACGGAGATCAAGTCTATTCGAGAAGGAAAGGTGTCCTTGACTGAGGCGTTTTGTGTTTTTTTTGACGACGAACTTTATGTTCGGCAGATGCACATTGCTCCTTACAGCATGGCAAGCAGCTACAACCACGAGGCGGTTCGGGATCGTAAGTTGCTGCTTCAGAAAAAAGAGTTGGTCAAACTCCAAACTAAGTCGCAAGAAAAGGGTCTAGCCATCATTCCTGTTCGTATATTTATCAACGATCGTGGTCAGGCCAAACTAGAGATTGCCTTGGCGCGAGGGAAGAAAAATCATGACAAACGGCAGGACCTGAAGGAAAAAGATGCGAAAAGGGAGCTCCAAAGAATGGCCTTTGATTGATGCATTTGGCATCGTGAGGCAGACCGTACTACCTGTTTACCTTCGTCCCAAAACAGATTCCGCACTCGTTACCCAATTCCTTTTTGGGGAATGTTACTTGCTTACCGGACTCACCTCCGATCGGGAATGGTTTAAAGTGTACCAGGAGGATAGTGCCACTGGGGGATGGGTGTGGGCAAAGTCCATCAAGGAGATCACGGCCGAAGCCTACGATACTTTCCTCAACCAAGATTTTCAGGTGGTCACCAGCCCGATTGCTGTGATAGATTACCAGGATACCCACTTGTACTTGCTACCGGGCAGTAGACTCCATTTTTCAGAAAAAGAATTATTCAACTGGCAGGATCATTTGGGATTTACAGGTACCTACAGACCTTTTGCACTCAAGGCCAATCGGGAGGAACTCCTGGACTTGGCCTTAAGGTTTTTGAATGCTCCATTTCAGTCGGGTGGAAGAAGTATTTTTGGTATGGATGCTACACATGTATTTCCCTTGATTTTTGAGATGGGAGGTTATTCTTGGCCAATGGGGAAACTTCCAGGCAAATTAATCAGCCCTGAGGAAGTGGAGCCTGGAGACTTAATGGTGGCTTGGGATGCTGTAAAGCAACAATTCCATCATGCTTTGTACATGGGTGCCGAACAAGTTTTTTGGATGGACCACCGCATGCAGAAGACTGATTTGGAAGATTGGGAGGTGTTTTTGATGGAGCACACGACCTCTGAAGTGGAGGTAAAGATGTATAGACTGGTCAACTAAGGAATGGAAAAGCGGGTGTTGGTATTGAATTTAGATCATTATCCTGTGGCAGTGGTGTCGGTCCAAAAGGCCATGGTCCTGCTGCTGATGGAAAAAGCCCAGCTGCTCAGCAGTTATGAGCTGCTCGAAATCCGTACAGTTTCCTGTAGCTATCCTTATCCTTCAGTGATCCGACTGGCACATTACAAGCACATTCCTTACAAGGGAGTGCTGCTTAATCGGGCCAATTTGTTCCGCAGGGATCGAGGCCAGTGCCAGTATTGTGGCAGCGTAAAGATGCTGACTATTGACCATGTCATTCCCAAATCCAAAGGAGGTAAAACCTCCTGGACCAATTTGGTGACCGCCTGCAACCGTTGCAATGTACTCAAGGGGGACAAGACACTGGAGCAGGTAGGTATGCAACTGCGAATGGAGCCTTTTGTGCCCTCCTTGTCCTATTTTTTGGCAGCATTTGCGGAGCGTCAAGCTCTCGAATGGCTGCCCTACTTGGATACTGAGGTAGTACAGCTGCAAAAGAAATAGGGGCATTCTTTTCCTACTTCTCAAATTCCACGATGTATTCTGAAAAATACCGTCCCAGGTCTGAGTACTTGAAGAAGAGGCGTGCCCGCTTGCCTAGTTTGAGGCTGGTGTTTTTGGCCGCAATATCTTCAGGGCTGTTGAGGGGCTGCAAAGAGGGGTACCAAAGCACATGTCCTGGCTTTTGAACTAGGATTTGGGGAGTGGACCAGGCTTGGGAATTGTTGCCTTCGCCGAGCTCCCGATGGGGATTGAAGGAGATGTACAGTTTGTCGCCAATCCATCGCGGACCTTCCACATGACCCATGAGCATCACCCAGCATTCCAGGTAGGTGTTCCAACTCACAGATGGTCCCCAGTGGAAGCCCCCTGCTCCGGAAGAGGCCGGTCCTCCGCCTTTTTCCTTGGGGATTTGCAAGGAAGCAATCGGTGCTCCAAACTCGTTCCAAGGGGCATTAAATCCGGTTCCATCCCATCTTTTGGCCTTTCCTTGCGGTTGATCCAAATCTGAAATTTTGACTTGTGCTACGCTGATGCACTGTCCAGACTGCTCGATATCGGGGTCGTAGGTGGCAGGATCATAAGTGCCAGGGTAGCCATATTCCCCATAGAATAAGTACACGTAATCCCCTACCGCTACCGCACTTGGGTCGCCCACGCCTCCGGCAAAAGTTTTGGAACTGTTGTGTGGGTTGAGGATCATTCGGGACTGCTGATCTTCTAGAAGTAGGCCTTTGTTGTCCCAGTTCCAACCCCCATCGGTAGACTTCATCACCCCGATTCGCGGTACTGCTGCAGGGGTAATGCGGTCGGTGAGTCCCAGAGGCCAATTTTTATCCAAGTATCCTTCTCCAGTTTTGGGATCGTAGGGGAGGGTTTCTGGGTAATTTTCATTGTGGTAGATGGCGTAGAGTGTTTTGCCAGAGGGGTCCCGTTCGTCTTGGTAGACCGTCTCAAACCATACTGCTCCGTGGAGGCCGGGCTGACCGATAGGTGCATTTTTGGGAAGGGTGGGAGCGATGTAGTCGGTGGCTGGAGTACTGAAGACCACATCGGCATTGGGGCCAGAGGCAAATTTGAGGTCTCTGGCATAGCCCCAGACAGGATCTTCTCCATATTTGCCTGGAAAAATCCGCAGCGTGTCCCCGATCCAGGCCTCGGCCATGTTGCAATCCACAAAATTATTGAAGGGAAAGGTGTCGGTTGAGATAAGGGTAAAGCTTGGAAGCGCTGTACTGTCTTCCACGATTACTTCTTCAGTGCTGCCGGATTTGCAGGCAAAAAAAGATGCGAGTACCAGAAAAAAGAGGGGGGTCTGAGCAAATTGATAATTAGCCATGCAAGCCTGTGGATTTAAAGTAGAAATATACATCCAAAACATATTTTTTGAAAGTAGGAATCTTGCTTTCTTCAGACTTGCTGTCACTGAGAAGTTAGGCTTAACTCGGGGGTGAAAATTTATGCTTCACCTTGGCTAGGAGTTGCTTCTCGCTCATTTTGTCAGCGTCGATTACTTCTATTTTTAGTTTGCTGAAGTGTTTATTTTCCCTTAAATGATGAAAAAAATGGGTTTTGGTCACTCCAGGACCCATGAGGAAGAGTTCTTCCTTGTCTATCAGTTTGTTCTCCAGTTGGTGGAAGTAGGCATTGAGTTGGTTGCTGTGGATGTTATTCTTTTTTTTCTCGTTGTTGCTCGAAGGGCCGGGGGATGGTCCCAATAGCGTGTTGTCGCTTCCCTCTCCGTCAATTCTAGACCGAGACACAATGCCCGAGGGAAAGTCTTCAAGTAGGTTGGCTTCTTCCTTATCGTATCCGAGGAAGAGGGCATGGCTTTGGTCCATCCAAAGTCCGATTTTTTTAAAGGCAGTTGATTCCATGTGTACCTTGATTTAGTGAAGGACTTGGATCCAAAATTGCATCTTTTGTTTCCAAGTCTTTCAGTCAAGGTAGCTGGTTTACAAGGAGATAAACTATGATTTAAATCACCTGAAGCACCCTAAATTTTCAAGTTTTTAACTAATTGTAAATTTAAGGTTACATACTGATACGTACTTTGAATTTAGTTTTGCGCTTAACTTAATATTTGCCAGTTGAAGGGTATCATAAGATAATAGAACCATAATTTTTTGGTGAATGATTCTAGTTTTTAAGATTCGAATTTTGTTGGAAATCCATAAAACTATTTTATTCATGAAGAAAAATTTTACAACTGGTCTACAAGCAAAATTGAGCCTGTTTCTCTGCAGCGTGCTCGTTTTTGCTTTGTCTGAGATGAGTCAGGGAGCCACCGAGCTACGGACTGTAACTTCCGAGATTAATGCCCTTGGGATGGTAACGGGTACGGTAGTTGATGAAACAGGAGCACCTTTGCCAGGGGCTTCTATTTTGGTAAAAGGAACAACCAAGGGAGGTATTACCGATTTAGAGGGTAAGTTTTCCATTGATGTAGAGCCAAATGCAATCCTTGTGGTATCCTACCTTGGATATAGCTCAAAAGAGGTTGCTGTAAATGGCATGTCAACTTTGACTATTCAACTTTCACCAGAGAGCGCTCAGTTAAATGAGATTTTGGTGGTAGGTTATGGTATTCAAAAACGTTCAGATGTCACTGGCGCAATTTCTTCAGTTAAAAGTGACAACTTCAACAAAGGGGTAGTCAATAACCCAGGTGAACTTTTGCAAGGAAAGCTTGCTGGTGTTGCCATCGCTTCGGTGAGTGGTGAACCAGGAGCCAACCAGGATGTGATCATCAGAGGGGTAGGAAGTTTGCGCTCTGGAACTCAGCCACTTTATGTAGTGGATGGCTTCTTGTTGGACAACTCTTCTACTGGCGTAGCTACCAACCCGCTTAACTTTATCAACCCTGCCGATATCGCAAGTATTGATGTGTTGAAAGATGCGAGTGCTACCGCAATATACGGTTCAAGAGCTTCCAACGGGGTAGTAGTAATCACCACCAAAAAAGGATCAGGACAAGGACAGGTAAACCTAAATTTGTCTACTGGCTTCTCTTCTCTTCCAAACCAACTTCCTGTATTTGATGCGGATACTTTCCGTGCGCAAGTAAAGGCTGTGGGTGGCACTTTGGTGGATTTAAATGGAAATACCAACTGGCAAGATGAATTGACTCAGGTAGGTATTGCTAAGAATGCTAACCTTTCCTTGAGCGGTGCAGCAAACGAGAAGTTCTCCTACTTTGCTTCACTAGGCTATCAGGATCAAGACGGTATTTTAAAAAATAGCAACTTGAAGCGCTATTCTGGTAAATTAAATATCAATCAGAAGGCCTTGAATGGTAAGCTGAACGTGGACTATAATTTGACAGCGACTCGTACTGAAAACTTGCGTCCTGCAATTACTTCTGTGATCAGCGACATGATCACCTTGAATCCTACGATTCCAGCTTATACCAATGGCGAGCCTACACAATTACCGACCAACTCACTCAATCCTTTGAGAAGAAATGAGATCTACAAAGATTTGGCTACAAATAATCGAATTTTGGCATCCATCTCTCCATCACTTCAACTTGCCAAAGGCTTGGTGTATAAGATGAACTTTGGTGTCGATTATTCAGCCACCAATCGTGATGTACAGTACAAGCCATTTCCTTCGGTAGTAAATGAAGGCAACATTTCGAATGGTACTTTGGACGTGATCTTTGATCCCAACTCCAACCAGCTCGTAGAAAATACCTTAAGCTACAACTGGTCTTTAAAGTCTCATAATTTGACCTTCTTGGCAGGACACTCCTACCAAAATTTGCGTGACGAAAGTAAATCCATTTCTTTCCTTGGCTTTGTAAATAACAACATCGAGCCGAGGTATCAAGATCAGACCAGCTCGGCAACATTCCCTACTACTGTAAATGCAGGGGCTGTTCGCAATGAATTGCAATCCTATTTTGGTCGTGTGAATTATGCTTTCGCAAACAAGTACTTGGTTACTGGTACCTTGCGCGCGGATGGATCTTCCAAGTTTGGAGAAAATAACAAGTATGGCTATTTCCCTTCCTTCGCTTTGGGGTGGAATGTGACCAACGAAGGATTTATGGCCAACTCGTTCTTCAATAACTTGAAAGTTCGTGCCAGCTATGGGGTAACAGGTAACCAAGAAATTCCTTCAAAAATCACCCTAGCGAGCTACACTGAAAACAGATTGGCAACCGGTGCAGGAAGCTTAAATACCTATCCCATCGATACCCAAGGAACTTCTATTGATAAATATCCATATGGAATCACCTACACCCGATTGGCCAACCCAGATTTGCAGTGGGAAGTATCCAAGCAATTGGATTTCGGGGTAGACTTTTCCTTGTTTAATTTCCGATTGACCGGTACACTAGATTACTTCAGCAAGGAGTCTACCAACATCTTGTTGGAGGTAATTCCTGCCGATCCTATCCAACCTACTTCTACGTTCTGGAACAACATTCCCGACATGAAAATTGTCAACAATGGTTTGGAGTTGGCTTTGGATTACAACTCTGATCCAAAGGGTTCATTTACTTACAATGTGGGAGGTAATTTCACGTACATCCAAAATAAAGTAGTGGATTCTCCTTATGCGGTATTGGTAACTGGTGCAGCCCAAGGTTCTGGACAGACCGGCGCTACCATCAACGGATACATCAACAACGAGCCAATTGGCGCCTTTTACATGTATCAGTTTGAAGGAGTAAAGGATGGAATCAGTGTGTACAAAGATACTAATGGCGATGGCAAAGTATTAGATAATGACCGAGCTGTAGTAGGAAGTGCAATACCCAAATTCATCTACGGTTTCTATTCCAACTTCAACTACAAGAATTTCCAGTTGGGCTTAAACTTTAATGGAATGGGTGGAAGCAAAGTGTATAACCACACCACCATGACCTTATTCCCGAAGGCGTTATTGGCGCAGTCCAACAATACCACTGATTTTGCAGTGCAGTATCCAAACGAGACCTTGGCCAATGCCAACATTGTGTCTACAAGATACCTAGAGAATGGTTCTTTCCTTCGATTGAATAACGCTACCCTTGCTTACAACTTGGTTCCAAGCAAGGTTGGTTTAACTGATGCTTTTCAAAACATTCAATTGACAGTAACAGGTCAGAACCTCTTTGTACTGACAGAGTATACAGGCTTTGATCCAGAAGTAAATACAGGTTCTACTTCAGGTGGAATTCAAACCTTCGGCATTGACCGATTTACGTATCCTAAGGCTAGAACCATTTTGATTGGTCTTAACCTTACGTTCTAATCACAATTCAAGATTTTATAAAATCGATAAAAAATGAAAAAATCATTAGTATTCAAATTGTTGCCGTTAATTGTGTTCTTCTTCGCATTTTTCGGATGTACAACATTAGAAGAAGAAGTTCTAGACGAATCCCTAACGGGTTCTGGTCAAGCGGAAGTAGTCAGTGGTTCCATTGGTCCAGTGTACGGGTTTTTAAGAGGAGCAATTTGGTTGCATACGACAAATTTTGGTTTGCAAGAGATTGCTTCTGACGAAGCGATTCTTCCTTACCGAGGTGGTAGAGACTGGTTTGATGGAGGTAAATTTATCGCTGTACACCAGCATCTCACTACGCCTGGAAATAGCTTGGTAGGTGATACCTGGACAAACATGACTATTGGTTTGTCTCGTGCTTTGATTGCAGAGGAGCGATTGAAGTTGGAAGTGAAAGAAGGCAATGCTGCTGCTCAGGATGCTGTTTATGAAATGGTGGCTATGAAAGCCTACATCAACATGATGATTCTTGACAACTGGGGATTGGTATTCAAGAAAGATGCAACTACCGCCAAATCTGAGATTTTAAGAGGTCAGGAAGCCGTTGCCTACCTTGAAAAGGAATTGCTCTCCGTGAGAGATTTGATCAAAAGCGATAAAGGTGCGGGTCGATTAAACCAGTTTTCTGTAAAGGCCTTGCTGGCAAGATTGTACTTGAATGCTGCGGTATACCGTGATCCTTACGGAACTCCGAACTTCAAGAAAGAAGACATGGACAACGTAATCAAGTATACCAACGAAATCATTGCAGGTCCTTATGCGCTTTCTCCAGAGTATTTTGATGTTTTTGGAGACAACAATAGCAACAATCGCGAGTTAATCTTCGCGATGGATCAGCGCGGCGTATTGCAGACGGAGCACCAAAGATGGCAGTACTGGTCCATCTCTGGGGACCTAGTTCCTAGACCTGAGTTCCCAAATACCCGTGGTACTGATGCAGCGGCGATGACGACAGATTTTTACCAAACTTGGGTAGATGCATACGGTTCGGTAGACCCAGCAGTAGCAGATGCTCGTTTCAGCATGAAGCAGACCATAGTTCCAGCAAATCTTCAGGATTTGACAGGTATTACGCCTGCCAATGATCAGAACCACTACTACTGTGTAGATGCCAAGTCTTTCCAGATTGATCGCGGCATCATTCGTGGAGTCATATGGGGTCCAAGAAAAGATGCAAGTGGAAAAATCATCTTATGTCCTGATGGCAAAGTGAGAATTTATCCAGTAATCAATGCAAGAACGAGTGGTGCCAACAGAACCTACGTGAACCACAACTTACAGGTAGACTTTACTGAGCAAGGAAGCTTGCACAATACGGGTTACAGATTTTCAAAGTACCAGTTTAGCAGTACAGGTCCAGATTGCTGTTCTTACAGCAGCGTAGACTTGGTGTTGATCCGTTTGGGTGAGATTTACTTGATGCGCGCAGAAGCCAAATTGAGAAATGGAGACAATGCAGGTGCCCTTGCAGACATCAATACCTTGAGAACTTCTAGAAATGCACGTGCAAGTCAGACACCTAAGCCTTTGGCTTCAATTGACCTCAACACTTTGTTTAGAGAAGCAGGTTTTGAATTGTACTGGGAGGCCTTTAGAAGAAATTACCAGATTCGTTTTGGTAAGTACGAAGGTACTTGGACAGGAAAGACGAGCAAAGATCCTAACAAGCGTTTGTTCCCAATTCCTCAAAAAGCGATTGATGGAGCTTCCAATGAAAAAGGATATTTAGTTCAGAACCAAGGTTACTAAACAAGGAATTCCAAAGTATAACTGCGAGGATAAATTATTTTTTAAACTAAAAAACCGATCGGCATTTGTCGATCGGTTTTTTTATGTTCTTCGGGCTTCCGTATGATTAGTGGCTACTTTTGATTTCGCGGCTGTGGAGGTCAATCACAAAATCATCCGATGGCAAGCTTTGGATAAGGCTGGAAAAGATGCCTAGAAAGTCGGCTAGTTGGCTTGATCGTGGATTAGATTTCGTGTCCTCTGCTTTTGGTAGAGCAAAGACCTGCGAATAAGTATTCAATCGTTCTTGGGGAACCAAGGTCTTGCCTAGATCTCCTCCATTTTTTATCAAATAAAAATCCTCCATCAAACTTCCCACCTTAAGCGCATCAGCGGGCAACGCTTGTTGGTCAAGTAGGAGTTGATTGAGGTAGGCTTCTTTTTTTTCTTTAGGGGATGCAGCCCACTGTTGAAGGGATCTGGCATCAAGGGCATTGACGAGGAGCCCAAGGTCTTCGGGCCAGTCTGAGTTGATGAATCGCAAGCGAATCAGTTCCCGCAAATGAAATTGGGTGTAGGCTAGGAAATCGGGAGCCTTGAGAATTTCCTTATTCCAGAGGGCCTTTGGATTGGCAGTAGTAAGCCAACGGTGCTCCATGCTGTAGAGCTCAATAAACTCATCCATGCGGTCGACCTGCTCCAAAATCTCCGTTTGAATGTGGAGCTGTCCAGGTTGCTTTTCCTCTAGGATCTTGTAGGCAGGGGGGAAGGCCGCAAGGGAAGGGACCTGAATGTTGATCAGCTGCTCGCCTGTTTGCGTCTTGTGTGCACTAGTTTGGTTGATATGCATGTGGCCTGCAAAATGGACTTGAAGGCCAGTTTGGGCGTAGGCTTCGCTCACGGCGGTTTCGGGCACGCGGCTCAGTTGGAATTTCCCCTTTCCAAACAGGTCTTTCATGTCTTCGGAAGCACCGTTATGAAAGTCAACCAAGGGATAGTGGCTAAAGGAAATCAGTCTTTTTCCTCGTTTTTTGGCTTCAGCCGCTATTTTTTCAATCCAGTCGAGCTGGTAGGATTTTACTTTCGAACTCAGGTTGACCCCGACGGAGGAGCCGGACCAATCTTCCGGCTTTGGATTGCTTGTATTCGGTCCAGGACTGTAGGTATTGCCATCTAGGGCCAGGAGCCAGATTCCTTCCACGGGCTCTACGAGGTAGGAAGCATCGGGTACCCGAAGCTGCGTTCCCGGGAGTAGGTAGGTTCTTTTGTCCAAGGAGGCCCCGGATTTCGCATTGTCCCAGGTGTAGCTATCGTAGTTGAATGTTTCAAAGGGGTGGGTCCAAAACAGGTCTTTTTTAGCCGGAAAAAAACCAAAATCTGCCAGTGCTTCGCAAATTTCGGCGTAGCCCCAATGGTCGATTTGGGTGGTGATTGCGGCGTCAAGGCTAGGAAAAACACCCGTATCGCTTGCTATCGCCTGATTTTGCCCTTGGAGACCCAGAAAATCTGTTTTCCCGCCAGGACCCCCATAAGGGGACACCGGATCATGGTTGCCCGTGGTGATGAAAAAGCGCATGTCGTACTTTTCCGCATAGCCTTGGAGAATTTTCTGGAGGGCGAGGACATTCATCGGCTGACCATCGTCTGTAAAGTCACCTGGAAGGACGACCAGTTTTACTTTTTTCTTTGCCAGCTCCTCCAAGGCCGCTAGCAAGGCAAAGTAATTCTCGTTGAAGAGTCGGGTCGAGTTGAGCTGACTGCCCATGGTCCGGATAGTAGCTAGTTTCCCAGTAGTGGGATGGGGAACACCCTTAAACTTTTCAGAATTTAAGTCCGCATAGACCTCTTGAAGATGGATGTCCGAAAGAAAGGCGATCGCTGGGTTTCGCTGCGCAAAAACTGAAGTACTGTATAGTTGGAGCGCCGTCCCAAGGGCTACTGGAACCCAAAATTTAGGTTTCAACTTATCTTTTACTTGGGTTAAGTACTGGATTGGCTCGTTCATACCGGTTTCCTTCAAAAGAAACTTTGTACGTGGATTTGAATAGCTGGGACGGGAGGTAGTAATCCGTTGAGATTACCTGCGCTCCTGAGGATTTTGCTTTTTCAAATTGGGTATAATCTTCCGTGCGTGCTTCAGTTGTGCCCGAGTCGGATCGGGTACGGATCATGTAGCCTTTTTGCACCAGTTCTTGGATGTAGGTTTCGTTTTTCACAGGATCGTTGATGATACGGAATCCCGCTTCTGGGTTACCCTCCTTGAGGTTGACGAAAAATACGGCATTGGCTAAGCCTGGCTTTTTGGTCAAGTAGGTTCGGATTTTCTCTTCGCTTTCGTCCAATACAAACAAAAATTTCCCTCTTGCTTGGTCGAGCGCTGGCCAGTTGCCGTTGAGGACACCTTGCTCCAAGGAGGAAAAGCTTCCTTTTACTTGGTCTGGGATGATTAGCTTTTCCAAGCCGAGGTGCGTTCTGATTTCCAAGTCAATGCTATCCAAGGCCGTTGCGGTGAAGGGCAGGGGACGCACCGTATTGGGGACGGGAGCATCCTTGGCATTGACTAGGATGATGATGGGATGGTGGCCGGGGTGGGTATTACTCCAGGTTTTTAATGCCTGAAGTGCCTCTGCAAAAAGGAGGTAGTGCGATTGAAAATCAATGTCTTGCACATGGAATAGTTTGAGTCCAGGGATGGATAACTTATTCTCCGTATCGAAGGTGAAGTTGGGATTTCCTCCCTTTTTGATCATTTCTATCCCTTTGGGTTGCGTGTATCGGCCTCCTTGAGGGTCGTGAAAAACATCCAGCTCGAGGTTCCGCAAGCCCATGTCGAGTTGTTTTTCAAGCGGTGCATGCTCGTACTCCAGTCCATTGGCCGTATTGGCACTCATGCCGCGAAGGTAGTTGAGGATCTCAGGTGCTATGGCGCTTTTGTAGCTATTGTGGCTGCCAATGATTTGAGTTTGGTTGAGGGTTTGCGCCGCTACTTGAAAGCACAAAAAGATTGCAACGCCTGCCAAAATTGACTTTTTCATGGAGTAGAATTTTACCCTGAATATCCTACTAAATTGGCTGGGGGAGCTCGGTAGGCACATCAATTTTTTGTTACCATTTTCTACAGGGGTAACAGACATTATTCTTTTGTTAACTCTTGGTTTTAAACGATTTAGCCTTAAAAATTGGGTTTAGATTTGGGAATGAAAACAGTGAAGCTCCTCCTCCTACTTGTTTGTGTGTTGGGACCAATTGCGGCCTATACCCAACAGAAAACTACTTTTGCACTTCATTCGCACAACGACTACCTACAGCCTGTACCTTTTTGGGATGCTTTCAGTGCGGGTTGCGCTTCCATAGAAGTGGATGTGATTTTACAGGAGGGAGAGCTGATGGTTGCGCATGAAAAAGCATCTATCCAAGCACCCCGCACTTTTGAAAATTTGTACTTGAAGCCGATCCAGCAGGGGATTGACCTTGGTTTGATTAAGGGGTTTAACTTTCATCTGTTGGTAGATATTAAAACCGAAGCGTACAGCACCCTTGATTTGTTGGTCAAGCAAACGCAGCCCTATGCTGCTATGCTTTATTCACCAGAAAATCCCTTGGGCTTAAAACTCATTATTTCAGGAGGTAGGCCCAAGGCCGCTGACTATGTGAAGTACCCATCTTGGGTATTTTTTGATTACCAAAGCAGCCAATTGACTTCAGATCTCCCCTGGGAGAAGATTGGCATGGTGAGTTTGAGTTTTCCAAGATTTTCGGTGTGGAATGGAAAGGGGAGAATCGTGGAGTCCCAGCGTAAGCAGCTCCAAGCATTTATCGACTTGGTTCATTCCTATGATCGGCCCGTTCGCTTCTGGGCTTCGCCTGATGGCAAAACTGCCTGGCGTGCCTTTC
This sequence comes from Cytophagales bacterium, assembly GCA_005788235.1. Lineage (GTDB taxonomy): Bacteria > Bacteroidota > Bacteroidia > Cytophagales > Cyclobacteriaceae > Algoriphagus. Next base: position 2,217 of record SXYU01000185.1, on the reverse strand, counting down.
ACGAAATGGGCATCGACTACATCAATACCGATCGGCCTGCCGAAGCTCGGGACTACCTTTCCTCCTTGGCTAAAAACATTTACTCCCTTCCCAATCCCCAGGAAGTATACCTTCCTACCTACCAAAATGACGGGGTAGATACCCCCGTTAAACAGGTGTTTTTGTTGATCGGGGACGGCAATGGATTGGCTCAGATTTCTGCAGGACTTCTTGCTAATGGTGGTCAACTTTCTTTGGCTCAAGTACGGAATATGGGATTGGTCAAAACGCAGGCAGCGGATGATTTTACCACGGATTCGGCAGCTGGTGCCACGGCTATGGCTACGGGTCAAAAAGCCAATAACCGAGCGCTAGGACTCAATGTGGCTGGGGATTCGATCCCAACTCTCCCCTATTTCTTAAGCCTGAAGGGCTTCAAAACTGGTCTAGTCACTAACGATGAGCTAACTGGAGCTACTCCTGCCGCTTTTTATGCACACCATCCTGAGCGAGATGCTGTGCTGGAGATCGCGAGCTACTTGCCTAACAGCACCTTGAATTTGGTCATTGGTGGTGGAGGAAGGTACTTTAATAATGAAAAGTTGAGCCAGGCAGGATTTACTCTTGTGTCCGACCTTCAGAGTCTTGCGGTGGTGAAGGGAGCCCGTGTAGCACATTTTGCAAGCGAAGGAGGGATGCCAGGTATGGAGGAAGGTAGGGGAGACTTCCTTTCTCAGGCCTTTTTGCAAGCAAGTTCCTACTTGGGGAAAGCTAAAACTCCATTTTTTCTGATGGTGGAAGCTGCAAAAATTGACTCAGGAGGACATTCCAATAGCCCTTCTACGATTGTTACGGAGCTGCTAGACTTTGACCGTGCCATAGCGGAAGCCATTCGCTATGCCGATACGCATCCGGGAACCTTGGTCTTGGTGACTGCCGACCACGAAACTGGCGGTGTGACCCTCCCACAAGGAAATGTAGACAAGCGGGAGGTGGAGTTGGCGTTTCACAGCGACGACCATACGGGTATTTTGGTCCCCATTTTTGCTTATGGGGCGCGATCCGGAGAATTCAGAGGGGTGTATTCCAACACGGAGATTTTCACGCGGATTTTAAAGGTGGTAAAGTAGTGACTGTGCTTGCCCCGCAATGCTGCGGGTCAAGCTTCCTTATCCGCCGCGGCGGACTTTTAAAAAAGGTTAATCGCGCAAAGACGCCAAGCCGCAAAGGTCTGCTTTCGATTCCCCTTTGCGGCTAGTCCGCCGCGGTGGACGCGCAAAAAAAATAAATTTTCCTTTGCGGCGGACGTGATTTTTTTTACGCTGATTCAGGAGAAAAGACCCGCAGATTTTTTGTTTCTCCCCATGAATTAATCAGCGTTATTTTTCCTTTTTGATCTGTGTGAAAAAAAATAGTCGCGCAAAGCCTGCCTGGTCGGCAGACAGGACGCCAAGACGCAAAGGGTTTGCCTTCGGTAGACTAGTATTGCCTCAGCTAGGCAGGTTTATCAACTAATCAATCTGCGGGTTTTTTCTGCGGTTATCTGCGTTAATTTTTTTTTTCCGCTGATTCTCTCAGAAAAGGTGCACAGATTTTTAATTTAATCTGGTGGCTTATTGAAATATTTGCTCCGGAGGAGCATTATGTTACTAGAAAGAAGCAAATGAAAACGGTAGACGTGCTCCAGCGGAGCACCATCAGGAAGTTAAATACTCTCGCAAAGCCTGCCTGGTCGGCAGACAGGCAGGAAAGCCGCAAAGGACTGGTTTCGATTCCCCTTTGCGGCTTATCCGCCGCGGCGGACGCAAAAAAAAATAAATCTCCCTCCGAGGCGGACGTGATTTTTTTCACGCTGATTTAGGGGAAAAGACTCGCAGATTTTTTATTTCTCCCCATGAATTAATCAGCGTTATTTTTCCTTTTTGATCGGCGTAAAAAAAAAGAAATAGTCGCGCGAAGACGCCAAGGCGCAAAGGACTGCATTAGCGAAAGCGAACTTATTTCACACTGATTCAGGAGAAAAGACCCGCGGATTTTTTGTTTTCCAAAGGGTTTATCAGCGTTATTTTTCCTTATTGATCAGCGTGTTTTTTTCCATGCTCCGCCGCGGTAGAAAGGGGAAAAGGCCTTTAACCCTATTTGAAACCAATTTTTAATCGAATTAGCCAATTTTTTGACTTCCCTAAAAATTATTAATTAGAAAAAGTCTAAATAAAAATTGACTTGTAAATCGGGTTG
>SXYU01000184.1 GCA_005788235.1 Cytophagales bacterium | reverse complement strand
AATCCTAGCTTAGTTCCATTTTATAATGCAAGATGGCACACTCTTCAAACTGTTCACCTACTTGCTGAAAACCAAATTTGGCATAGAGTGGCATCGCGTGAATTTGGGCATGGAGGTATTTCTTTTTTCCCTTCCCATCTGGATGCATCTCAATATCTTTTAAGACTGCCTCCACCAAAGCTTGGCCTACTCCTTGCCCTCTAGCTTCTTTCAGAACAGCAAATCGCTCCATTTTAACCCCATTTGAGGTGAATCTCCAACGGGCTGTTCCCACAGGAATGTCGTCGAGTAGTGCCAAAAAATGTACAGAGGTGGTTTCAAACTCGTCGTATTCTTCTGCTGCATCTACTTCCTGTTCGACAACAAAAACGTGCTCTCGAATTTGAAATGCAGCTTGTAGACCTTCCTCAGTCGTTATTTTCTCTGCTAGTGGATTCATGGTGCAGTTTTTCTTTATCTTCTTCGCTTTTTTCGTAAGCAGCGATGATCGCCTTGACTAATTTGTGACGAATTACATCACTACCACTCAACCTCACTACACCAATCCCTTTGACATCATTCAGGACACGAAGTGCTTCGGAAAGTCCAGATTTTTGGCGAGAAGGCAGATCTACCTGGGTTTGGTCCCCCGTGATGATGACTTTGGAATTTGGCCCCATTCGAGTTAAAAACATTTTTATTTGTTGGGCTGTGGTATTTTGAGCCTCATCCAAAAGTATGAAGGCATCATGGAGAGTCCTCCCGCGCATGTATGCCAACGGAGCAATCTCAATGGCACGTGTTTCCTGGTAAAACTTTAATTTTTCTGGGGGTATCATGTCCTGAAGGGCATCGTAAATTGGCCGCAAGTAAGGGTCTAATTTTTCTTGCAAATCCCCCGGAAGGAACCCTAAATTTTCTCCTGCTTCCACTGCTGGGCGGGTAATAATTATCCGCTTCACTTCCCGGTTTTTCAAAGCGCGCACGGCTAAGGCTACTGCAATGTAGGTTTTGCCAGTTCCGGCAGGACCTAATGCAAACACCAAATCGTTTTTAAATGCCGCTTCCACTAATTTGCGCTGGTTCGCAGATTTGGGTTTGATGATCAGTCCTTTATTACCAAAAACAATAACTTGATCTTTATTTGCCTCTTCAAATGGCCCACCTTCAATGGCCAAGTAATCCTTAATATGTTCTGGACTAAGGTGTCCAAAACGTTCAAAATGCTCCAGAAGCATGTTGATTAAATCATTGATTCTCAAAATTTCTGGGGGGCTTCCCTGAATTCGAATTTCATTTCCGCGGGAAATTACTTTACACTGAGGGAAGGCCTGTGCAATCTGACGAATGTTTTCATCGGCAGTTCCAAAAAACTCAGCCAAAGGAACATGCTCTAGGGTAATTACTTTTTCGACCAAAGTTAGTTTAAGATTAGGTAGACCTTGAAGGCAAAAGAATAAAATGTCTATTTTTGTTCACTCCCCAACAAACAAAACTACAAAATTTTACTTTACTTGCTCCTATGGCCTTGGTGACATTCCTTTCTGATTTCGGGGACATGGATTATTATGTTCCAGCAGTGAAAGCTAGGATGCTATCCATCAATCCACAGCTACAAATCGTGGATATTTCCCATAGCATCGCAGCCTTTGACCTGGAGCATGCTGCTTTTATTCTACGTACCACCTTTCGGGAATTCCCCAAAGGCACGGTGCATTTGGTAGGCATCAACACCACAGGTACAGCAACGGTAGGTTACCTAGGCATCAAACTGGAGGATCATATTTTTATTGGTCCCAATAATGGGATTCTAAGCATGTTGGCGGATTACGATCCAGGGATTATTGTCCAATTTGCAGATATTCACATCAAGGACTCCTCATTTCCTACTCGAGATATCTTGGCCCCTATTGCTGCAAAGGTAGCTTCTGGGGCAGCTATTCATGACTTTGGAGGCCCTTCCACCCAATTCAAAAAGTTGATGCCTAGACAAGCAAAGGCAACAAGAGAGCAGATTATCGGTCATGTGGTTCGGATGGATTGCTATGGCAACTTGATTACCAATATTCGTCGTGAGGTTTTTGAAAAATTAAATCCAGGTAAGTTTTCCGTGCAATTTGGAAGAGAAACCTTTAGGCAGCTACAGACTGGGTATGACCAAGTGGAATCGGGTGAGCCTTATTTATTTTTCAATAGCTTGGATGTGTTGGAAATCGGCATCAACCATGGACATGGGGGCAACCTCCTAGGCTTGAAGCGAGACAGTGTAGTATACATCAATTTTGAGTCATGAGCCTAATTCGGGTCGTCCGGATGACCTTCCACCCTGAGAAGGCAGCTGCTTTTTTGGAAAATTTTGAAGCCCACAAATCCTCAATTCGTAACTTTCCAGGCTGCCAGCATCTAGAGCTTTGGCAAGACCAGGATAAGAAAAATATTTTTGTAACCTACAGCCATTGGGAAAGTGAGGAGGCCTTGAATCAGTATCGTGATTCACAGCTCTTTAAATCCCTTTGGACCTTTACAAAAGCGCTGTTTTCTGAGAAACCTACAGCATGGAGTACAAAAAAAACACAAGAAGTATCGTCTTGAGTTTGTAGGAAATCATTTTTGTAGTCATATTTGCAACCCCATTCATAAGGGAATGGATCAATGCAATGCCCAGATGGCGGAATTGGTAGACGCGTTGGTCTCAAACACCAATGAGGTTACACTCGTGCCGGTTCGACTCCGGCTCTGGGTACAAAAGGGTTGCTAACAGGCAGCCCTTTTTTTTTAATCTATTTTTTAGACAATTTTTTATGGCTGATTATTTTGTTTACGCGATCAAAAGCCTTTCCAAGAACTACATCTATGTGGGGCTAACCAACAACCTGGAAAGGCGAATTCAAGAACATAATTCTGGTAGAGGCAAATCTACCAAATCGCATGCCCCTTTTCGATTGATTTACTCCGAAAAAGTAGGCCTTCGAGTTGAAGCAAGGGAAAGAGAAAAATACCTGAAAAGCGGAATCGGAAAAGAATTCTTAAAGAAAATCCTTTAAGAACCAAGGGTTCGTGCTTCATCAAATGGTTATCCGCCTGGCGGCCTTAAAGCCGACAGGCGGGCAGACTAGCCTCAAACACCAACCTGCCTGCCGGCAGGCAGGTGAAGTTACACTCGTGCCGGTTCGACTCCGGCTCTGGGTACAAAGGCTTGCATCACTGCACGCCTTTTTTGTTTTTTAGGATTATCTGCTATTCCAGCCGTAACCAAGTAAAATAAGTTGTAGTTCAATTAAATGAGCTGTCGACCGTGGTCTGTTAGCGATTATCCGCAGGAGTTAACTTTTCTACCGAGCGATTTGATTGCAGATAATCACATTGCATTTACCCATTCCCTCTCAAAATCTCCATCGGAGGCTGGTTGATGATTTTTCGACCATTAAGCCAGCCCAACACAATCGTGATGAGGGTAATCACCAAGTAAATCACAAAACCCTCCTTCCAAGCCAAACTAAAGTTCAGCTGAAAGACAAACTTCCCTAAAAGGAAAGTAGCTAAAAAGGAAAGTAATATCCCAGATAGAGAGGCAAGGCTCCCTAAAAAAAAGTATTCCAAGGTGTTGATCTGACGAACCAAGGCTGAACTAGCCCCTAATGTACGTAGCAAAATGCTCTCACGCATGCGCTGGTACTTACTGATAATCAACGAACTGATCAACACTAAAATCCCAGTAGCAATGGAAAAAAAGGCCATAAACTGAATTACAAAGCTGATCTTACCCAAAATTTCTTCAAGGGTCTGTACAATTGTTCCAAGATTGATAATCGAGATGTTTGGAAATTCCCGAACCATCTCTGCCTGCATTTCAGCAGCCTGCTTATCTGTGCTGGTCTTGGTAATGATTACGTGAAACTTTGGTGCTTCTTCCAAAATGCCATCGGGAAAAAGTACCAAGAAGTTGGTAGACACTTGATTGAATTTTACCTCACGAAAGCTTCCAATATAGGTTTTGATGGGTCGACCTTGCACATTAAACTCCACTTCATCCCCAATTTTGAATCCATTCCCTTCTCCAAATCCTTTCTCAAAGGAAACAAAGATACTATCCCCTCTTGCTCCCTTGGGAATGAGGCCCCCATCCGTCAATTGCTCCGAAGAAATTAAGGTATCTCGATAGGTAACTCGAAATTCTCGATTATACAGCCATCGACTGTAGTTCTTCTCTTCCGGTAGATCCTCATTTGCTTTTTTAGTAATGCCATTGATCGTATTCACCTGCATGGTGACAATAGGTACCTCCTGCAAGATGGGCATCTTCCGATCCAGTACTCGCGCCTTTACTTTTTCTATCTGAGGAGTTTGAATATCAAATAAAAGCATGTTCGGTTGATCTTTTTTATCCGCAAACTTGGCTTCCTGAAGTAACTGATTTTGTAAGAAAAACAAGGTGCTAATCATGGCCGTACCAAGACCGATTGTCGCAATAAGGGAGATGGTTTGGTTATTTGGTCGGTACAAATTGGAAAGTGCTTGACGCCAAGGGTAACTCAAGGAAAGCGGTAAAAATTTCCGTACGGCCCACATCAGCCCAGTACCCACTCCCCAAAGCATACCAAAAGCAATCAACACAAAAGCAGTGAAACCCAATGCCCAGGTAACCTTGCTAAGCAAGTAAAAACTAAAACCAAAAATAAACAGAAGAATTCCTGCCAGAACGGCCCATCGCGCAGGATCTTTAAGCATGGTCGTATCGGCAGTTTCAGGTCGTAAAGTAGCCATTGGAGAAACCTTACGCACCTTGAGGAGGGGCAACAAGGCAAATAGGATAGACACAAACAGACCGGTAACCATGCCAAAGCCGACAGATTTCCAAGAAACCCCAACGGTGACTTCGACAGGCAAAAAATCTGCAAAAACAAGGGGTAAGGCAAACTGCAATAAAGTTCCCAAGATAGAGCCTATTGCGGCTCCAATAAAACCCATCCCTACAATCTCAAGGAGGTAAATCAACAACACATCCAAAGAAGCTACTCCCAAACAGCGAAGCACTGCTACTGAAGCTAATTTCTCCTTGACAAAGACATTTACAGCTGAAGCCACACCTACGCATCCTAGCAGCAAGGCAATGAATGCCACCAAACTCAAGAAATTGGACAAGTTGCCAAAAGAGCGTCCCGTACTTTGCTTCCGATCTTCAACGGTGTCCGCATCTATGCGCTCAAGTTCCCACTGCGCCTCGTAGGGCTTGATCAATTTGGCCACATCGGCACCGGGAGCAAATTGCAAATACCGATTGTACTCCACTCGGCTGCCGTATTGCACCAAGCCTGTGGCTTTCAAGTATTCCAAAGGAATGTAGACGGCCGGAGCCACGCTAGCTGTAATTCCAGTTTGGCCTGGCACCTTTTGCAGCTCCCCTACAATTTGGAACTTAAGCACCCCTACTTTTATAGAATCCCCTATTTGCGCGCCAAATTGAGCCATAAGCGCTTTTTCTACCAGCGCCTTTTTGCCGCCACTTCTAAAACTTTTCTCCCCGGCTGCAGGAATTGTTTCTAGTTTTCCATAAAAAGGAAAATCTCCTTCCAATGCTCGAACTTGCGTTAATCTACTGGCATCGCCTTTGGGAAAAGCGACCATGGACGCAAAATTCACTTCGGATGCTGTCGCCACCGCAAGGGAATCTAACCCAATAGCTCCAAGTGGCTTATTGTTTTCGAGTACCAAATCTGCCCCCAGCAACTCCTTGGCCTGGTTATCAATGTCTTTGACTAGGTTTTCTCCAAAACTACTAATAGCCACCAAAGCTGCTATTCCCACCACTATGGAGGAAACAAAAAGTAACAAACGGGAGAGATTTTTTCTAAAATCCCGTAGCGCCATTTTTAAAATCCAAGCAAAATCAGGCATTTGTATCCTCCTGTATTTTTCCACCCTTGATGTAAACGATGCGTTGCGTTTTGGCTGCCAATTCCAAGTCATGAGTGACCAGCACTAGGGTAGTACCTTGCTCTTTATTCAAATCAAAAATCAAATTCTCAATCATGGTCCCTGTTTCGGTATCCAAATTGCCTGTAGGCTCATCTGCAAATAGTATTTTTGGCGCATTGGCAAAGGCACGAGCAATGGACACGCGTTGCTGCTCTCCACCTGAAAGTTGTGTCGGGTAATGCGTAGCTCGATCTTTTAGCCCTACCTTATCCAATAATTCCATGGCTTTTTCCTTCGCATCCTTTCGTTTTTTCAACTCGAGCGGCACCATCACATTCTCTAGTGCGGTGAGGGTGGGTAGTAATTGGAAATTTTGAAAAATAAAACCCACATCTCGATTTCGCACAGCAGCGCGCTGATCTTCATTTAAATTTTCAAGGGCTTCTCCATTGAACACTACAGAGCCGGTGCTGCTGGAATCAAGGCCTGCACAAAGGCCAAGCAGGGTAGTTTTCCCGCTTCCTGAGGGCCCCACAATGGCTATGGTTTCTCCAGCTTGGATAGAAAAGGTTACCTGATCCAATACGGTCAGCTTTCGACTGCCACTTTGATAGGTTTTACTTACGTTTTGAAGGTCTAAAATGGACATGAAGTTGTTCAAGGAGTTGAAAAGTCAAACGCTATTTTTGTTTAATTTGTTAGCGACTTACTAAAATTCATTGGAATTCGCGTAAAGAAAACAAAATTACAGCAGTTAAGGCTCCTCCTGTCGACAGATAGCGCAAATAGATCGACCAAGGCTGCACTTCTTAAAAAAATAAACAGCTCACCTTACTCTTATTT
>SXYU01000183.1 GCA_005788235.1 Cytophagales bacterium | reverse complement strand
GATCTCCTGCCGAACGATAAATACTACTTTTCCAAATCCAGCTCGGATGGCATCAAAAATTGAATATTCTAGAATAGTCTCCCCATGCGGGCCAAAACCATCAATTTGCTTGTTCCCTCCATAGCGGCTGCCCATTCCGGCTGCTAAGACTACGAGTGTTGGTTTGCTTGTCATTGTATCTCCTAAAAAACCTAGGCAAAATTACCCCGAATTCCATTCCAACCAAATACAGATCTATTTTAAGCAAGTTCATTTTTAACCCTATTTTCATTTTTTTTTATTTATTTTTTTATTTTCTAATTCATTTTTAAACCTATTTTTAAATCAAAAACATATTTATTTATTTTTTTGATTGTTTTTTAATCTTTTTTTTTGATTTTTAGTAAATATTTAACTTATTTTCCATCCTGTTTTCAACAAAACCTTTCCTTCCTTGAAAAAATGAAAAAAATCGAAGCCATTATCCGCACCTCTCGCTTTGATTACATCCACCGATGCATTTCCAAGTTGGGCGTCAAGTTTCTCTCCTTCTACGAAGTAAAAGGGATGGGATTTGAACATGCTCGACAGGAAACGTACCGAGGAGTAGCCTACGAGCCCGCCTACATCCCACGCACCAAACTTGAGATCGTCGTTCCAGACGACCTGGCAGAGGGCGTAATCAACTGCATCCTCCAAGAAGGAAAAACCAACGAAGTGGGAGACGGAAAAATATTCGTCTACGAAGTACTCGAAGCCTACCGCATTCGCAACCAAGACACAGGCGAAGCCGCTCTTTAATCAATTCTATTTCACCTCACCACCACCGCTCTCTCACCTATGGAAGCACCTGTACAAGACCTATTCACAGTCAACAACCTCTGGATGATGATATCCACCTTGTTGATCTTTATCATGCACCTTGGATTTGCTACCCTGGAAGCAGGACTTACCCGAGCCAAAAACACCGTCAACATCCTTTTTAAAAACACGATAATTCCCGCATTGGGCCTTCTTACCTATGCCTTCTTGGGCTTCAACCTAATGTATCCTGGAGCTGACTTCGCGGGTTCCTTCTTTGGATTCTCTGGATTTGGCCTCTCTCTCCCTGAAGGATGGGACAGCAGCAATTACAATGCAGGCTACACCTATTTCACTGACTTTATCTTTCAGGCCATGTTTGCCGCTACTGCTGCCACCATCGTATCTGGAGCAGTTGCCGAACGAGTAAAGCTGGGCCCTTTCATCATCTTCTCCATAATCTATGTGGGCTTTTGCTACCCAGTAGTGGGGATGTGGAAGTGGGGAGGAGGATTCTTAAATACCCTAGAAACACCTTTTTATGATTTTGCTGGATCCACTATCGTACATACTGTAGGGGGTTGGGCAGCCTTGGTTGGCGCATTTCTTCTAGGTCCACGTATAGGAAAATATACACCAACAGGCATGAAGGCAATTCCAGGTCACAACATCCCGATGGCCACGATGGGGGTATTCTTGCTGTGGTTCGGCTGGTTTGGATTCAATGGTGGATCTGTCCTCAGCGCAGATCCAGGTACCGTTTCTCGTGTATTTGTGACCACCTCGCTAGCTGCTTCTGCTGGAGCCATCGGAGCACTCCTCACCTCCTTCATCAAATTCAAAACGTATGACATCACCATGGTACTCAATGGAATCCTGGCAGGTCTAGTGGGCATCACCGCTGGTGCCGACAAAATGGGCGTGATGGACGCGGTGTATATCGGAGCCATCGGTGGAGTCTTGGTGGTACTTGCGGTCATTGCTTTTGACAAACTCAAAATCGACGATCCTGTGGGAGCCATTGCGGTACACCTCATTGGAGGGATCTGGGGAACATTGGCTGTAGGAATTTTTGGAGAGTTGGCAGGATTGAACCAGCTAGTTTCCCAACTCATTGGAATCGCTTCAGTAGGAGCATTTTGCTTTGGAAGCTCCTGGCTGATTTTCTTCACCCTCAAACGAACCGTCGGCATTCGGGTCGATGAAAAGGAAGAGGTCGAAGGACTAGACATCAACGAGCACCAGATGCGGGCTTACCCCGATTTTGCAACAAAAGATTAAAAACTAAATCTCCAAAAAAATCCCCTGAAAATCTCAGGGGATTTGCTTTTTATACCCCTGGAAGCATGGCCAATGGCCCCACATGGCGCAGTAAGATAGTCTGATGCAGGTGGCCAAACTTGGCATAGCACCAAACCTTAAATTCTAAAAACTCCTCGGGAAGCAAATAGCCAATCCCTTTTTTCAGTTCCCGTTCAAAAAGAAACCTATTGAAGCTTACTTTCTGTAAAATAGTCTTTACGTAATCCAGCATAGTCTAAAAATTTTGAAGGCATTCACTGATTTTAAGTTTTTCTACGGCAGCATATCCCAAGATGTTGCGTTATTTTGAGGGACCTAGCTGAAATTACTCTATTTTCGTACCCATGATTAGTGCAGCACGACATGTATTGGCTTTCTTGTGCCTTAGCGTATTGCTATCCTTTCAGGCTTTTGGTCAAGAGGTGACCGTGGTTCTCGGCCCCGATCAAATCGGCATCAACGAAACCTTTACGATCAAAGTCACCCTATCCAACGAAAAAATAAAGTCCTACGATCAATTTCCTGAAATTCCAGGATTTCAAAAGCAAGGCATCTCCCAGTCCTCCTCGATGAATATCATCAATGGGCAAATGAGTAGCTCCAACAGCATCATCCAGTATTACAAGCCTGCCCGAAAAGGACAGTTTACCTTACCAAAATTCTCTGTACTCATCAACGGCCAAGCAGCAGCATCTCCTGGAAAACGAATTACCGTGACCGATGCTGCGGCAAGTAGCCCCAGCGGAGGAAATGCCTTTGATCCATTTGCAGAGTTTTTCGGAAGAAATGAAGAGGTTCCTGAATTCGTAGAAATCGCAGACGATGCTTTTTTCGCAGTCAACATTGACAAAAGCGAAGTGTATGCCGGCGAAGGATTTACGATGGACATCTCTTTCTTTATGTCCGAGCAAAACCAAGCCCCCTTTCAATTCTATGAGGCAGGAAAGCAGCTCGATGCCATCTTGAAGAAATTAAAGCCTGCCAATGCCTGGGAAGAGAACTTCAGCATCACCACCATTGAACCCCAAACAGTAGAACGAAACGGCAAAAAATGGGTCAAATTCAAGGTCTTTGAAAGTACCTTTTTCCCTTTCTCTGAAGGAAAAATAGAAATCCCACGCGTGCCGTGGGAAATGATTAAATACAAGGTGGCTAAGAATCCATCGCTCTTTGGCGCAAATAGGCAAGAAGACTTCAAAACCTTTTACTCTAGCCCTAAGGTAATCACTGTAAAGCCCTTGCCTCCACACCCTCTTAAAAGCGAAGTGCCTGTAGGAATCTTCCAACTTCGCGAGAATATCACTACGTTGGAAATAAAAACTGGCGAAGGCTTTAACTATAATTATGGAATTGCAGGAATCGGAAATATCAATTCCCTCGCAGCCCCAAAGCGTCTTCCTGGCGCAAATCTAAATACGTTTGATCCTAACGTGCGGCAGCAGATCAACCGAGGCTATGGGCAAATATCGGGCATCAAAGAGTTTGACTACTTTGTAACCCTCAATGAAGCTGGGGAATACCCATTGGAAAACTATTTCAGCTG
>SXYU01000182.1 GCA_005788235.1 Cytophagales bacterium | reverse complement strand
TAATATAACGATTTTGAAGTAAAATGAAATTTTATTTTTCAGAAATGGAAGACCACCTCCATTTTGATCTTATTCAAATCCAAAAATCACTGGGAAAAGGAAGATCACAATTGCTGTCCAAAGCAGGTAAATCGGTAAGTAACGAACCAAGGTAAGGCCTACTTCTTCTAATTTACTTTTTCCACGCAGCGTCAATATCAATTGACGCGAAACGAGAATCAAGTGGATCATCATGACTAGGTTGACACCAAGCACTGCAAGTCGATTGGGTGTGATTCCCCATTCTGAAATTCGAAAAGCGATGGCGGAAAGAGCAATTCCGTTGACTACAGCAGTGATAATTGAAAGGAATACCAAAACCCAAGTCATCAGTCCAATTTTTTTCTCTTGAAAGGATTCTGCTACGGAAAAGAAAATTAAAGCCATAACACCCATCAATAACAAGTTAAAAAGTAGAAGAAACTCTCGGTCATTGTAGGGATCTTTTCCTACATAGATGATGCCACCCAAGTAAATCACCAACATAATAAGTACCAATGGGCTAAAAATTTTGGCCACAATCGGTGGCACCTTACTTACCAATTCTGGGTTGGTTTGAGTGATCAAGGTAGCCAAAAGCGGAGAAGTAGCTAAGCCATACACTACAATGTAGTCGAAATAAAACTCTTCAATACTGATACCAATTAAGCTAAACAAGGGAATGGTAATTGCGGTAAGAGTTCCAGCTGCTAGGAGCAAAATATTTCCTACAATGATGGTCTCTCCATTGTAATTTAAATAGGCCAAGCGCTTGCTGAGATCGGTTAGTTTTGAACCAGAAAAAACCAAACCTAGTAAGCCCCATAAAAATAATGGAAGATGAATGCAGGCCAAGACCAGTGTGTCGCTATTCTCGTTATCAGGTAAAAAGTTGATGTAAACTGCGGCAACGAGAACACTTACTATTGGGAAAATTTGAGCTTTGAAGGGTAATTTATTTTTTCGAATAAAATAGGCACATAGAAAAGGGAATACGATAAAGCTTAAGTTTCTAGAGAAGAAGAAATCCTCCCTGAGATCAAAAAATATGGGAAATTTGGCGAGGGAACCCGCCAATGCACCAGCAATAATAATAAAAATCCAATCGGATTTACTTCCCCAGCGGGTACTCTCAGATTCGTAATTCAGTCGTTCGTACCAAGCATCCGCCACAGGATGTCCTTGGATGCTCGGATAGAGTTCGTTAAAGCTTTTGGTAAAAGAACTTTTGTTTTTCCGGTAGCGCTTCTCTAGTTCTGCTGGCTGCTCAAGAAGGGAGTGAAGGGATTCATTCATGATGTGAGAGAAAAGTTAAAGAAATTTTTTTAATTAAGCTCGTTTGTCAGTAGACCTTGTTTAGATAGATAAGTTGTTCGAGAAATTGTAAATAGGCTTGGAATGCTTTTCTACCTTTCTCAGTAGCCAAATAGCTGGTCAAGGGTTTTCGTCCAGCAAAAGACTTTTCTACACGAAGGAATTCCGCATGCTCTAAGTGCTTGAGATGGGAAGCCAAGTTACCATCAGTTACCTGAAGGAGTGATTTAAAGGAATTGAATTCGTATCGGATATTGACCATCAGGATAGACATGATGCGTAAGCGCAGCACATTGTCAAAGGCCTTGTCGTACCCTTCTTGGATTTCAACGCTCATGGCGGTAGTACATCAGCGTTCCATAAATCAAGTGAAATACTCCAAAGCCTAAGGCCCAGAAGAATAATCCAAAATCTGGAAAGAAGGCGGCAATTAGGCCAAAGCCAAGTTGGGTAAATCCCAAGTTTCTGATCTCTCCTAAAGTGAACTGAGCAGATTGCACCAAACCTATGCCGTAGAATAGGAGCATGGCTGAAGGAATTAGTTCGAAAGTAGACTCGTGCAGCAGAGCAAAACAAAAGAAACCTCCAAGGGCTACGGGGAGAAATAAGGATTGTAAAAAGCGCTTGCTCGCGGGGGACCAAAAAGGTTGGGCATTCCCAGCACCTCTCTTTTTGCTAAGAAAATAAGCCGAGCTTACAGCAGCGATCAGGGTGCCTAAACCTAACATCAGCATTCGATTCAGCAAGTCTCTGAAGGAGAGACTTGCTGTTCCATCGCTCCAACTGCTACTTGGAAAATAGATCCAATACCAGCTCAATCCGGCCGCGGCTATGGCATAAATACCTGCTAGTATTCCTGAAACTCCACTCAAGGAAAGGAACTGGGTGCTTCGCTCCATCATGGATTTGATTTCAGCCAACTCTTCTTCTGGTTTTTTCATTTTAAAAGTACTTTGAAATACAAAGTAAATGATAGAATTTTTGTTTTCCAATTAAAGGCGGAAAAAAGATAGGAGTAGGGATGCCTGTATGGCTTTCCTCGGGTTGAAACCCGAGGGTATGTATTGCTTCGTCCGCTAGGCGGACTTTCCCTCCTAAGTGAGGATCGGTCTACCTATGATCAGCGTATTTTTTCCTTTAAGATCTGCGTAAGAAAAAAAGAGCATAAAAAAAGCCCGGTTAAGGGCTTCTTATTTCTTCAAACAATCAAGGATTACTGGAACAGCTGCGGAGCAAATTGACTCAAATACACGCGCCAGTTTCTCCAGGTATGTCCGCCTTCACTTTCTACGTAGGTATGTGGCATCTTCATTCCCTTCAATTTATCCAAGTACTCTTGGTTGGCCTTGTAGAGGAAGTCTGTTTTGCCTATGGCGATCCAGTAGAGCTTGTAGCCATTGTCCTGTTGGGATTTCAAGGTTTGATCGAAATTGCTGTAGACGCGACCGGTAGCATCTTCTCGAGGCATGATGGCAGCTGAAAACAAGCCGATGTAATCAAAAGTGTTGGGGTAGTAACGAGAAATGTGCATCGTGTGAAAGCCTCCCATGGAAAGACCTGCAATGGCACGCTGTTGCTTTTCTGCCTTCACGCGATAGTTGCTCTCCACAAATCGGATGATGTCTTCAAAAGAACCTTCGTAGGTACCATCCATTGTTTTAGGGATCATAAATTGGGGTTTGTAGAAGTTTTTGCTTCCTTCTCCTGGTGCTGCATCTTGGATCACGTTTCCATTGGGCATCACGATGAGCATGGGTTTGGCCTTGCCTGCTGCAATCAAGTTGTCCATGATCTGAGACGTACGACCCAAGTTGATCCAAGCTTCTTCATCTCCTCCAGCACCATGCAAGAGGTAGAGCACGGGATAACTTTCCTTGGAAGTTTCGTATCCAGGAGGGGTGTAGATGGTGATGCGTCTATCCATGCCCAAGCCGGGGGAATCGTACCATCGTCTACTGACCGTTCCGTGTGGAATGTCGTTGGTCTTGTATAGGTCGCCCTGACCTCCACCGACCAAAAAGAAGTTGGTGGCTGAGCCCACATCACGAATCAGGAAGGGATTGCTTGAATCGGTGGTGTTGAAGCCATCCACCACAAAGGAGTAGGCGTAGAGTTCCGGGCTGAGGACGCTGCTTTTATAGGACCATACTCCATTGGTATCTTTCGTGAGTGATACTTTCCCCGGCCCATCCATTTGGCCCATGGGGGTATCCATTTTTACCGGAGGGAGAAAATCTCCAGTTACCTGAACTGCCTTTGCATTGGGGGCAAAGAGCCGGAAAGTGACGGTGTTGTCGTCATGAACCTCCGGAGACTGTATATTTTGTGCTTGGAACAGGGCTTCTTGTGCAGAAGCGGTAAATCCGAAGAATAGGCTACTCATCAGTAGGGTGATCAAATTTTTCATAAAATGTTCGTGTTTCAGCTTGGCTTCAAGTTAACCAATGCCTGAGGAAGTGCAAGGGGATTTTTTTTGAGTGGTTTTAGTCTAAGCTAAAAAAACTTTATAAAGATTTTCTCTCTCTAGAACCTCCCCAAAAAACTTCATTTGTCAATCCCCAATGTCCACGGTATCTTTGCAGTTCAAGCAAAATTTGAAGCCGTGGCAACTAAAACCGTCAACGTAGGTTTGGTCCAACTCTCCTGCTCTGGAAAGGTGACCGAAAACATGCAAAAAACAACTGCAGGCATACGCGAAGCTGCCCAAAAAGGCGCGCAGGTCGTGGTCCTACAGGAACTCTTTCGCTCCCTCTACTTCTGTGATGTGGAGGAGTACGACAACTTCAAATTGGCCGAGGCGATTCCTGGCCCTACCACAGAAGCCCTAGGCGCACTCGCCAAAGAATTGGGCGTAGTGATCGTGGCTTCTCTTTTTGAAAAAAGAGCAGAAGGCTTGTACCACAACACCACCGCCGTCCTTGATGCGGATGGAGCCTACCTCGGTAAGTACCGTAAAATGCATATCCCAGACGATCCAGGTTACTACGAGAAATTCTACTTTACTCCAGGAGATCTGGGCTACAAAGTGTTTGCCACCCGATTTGGAAAGATTGGGGTGCTGATCTGCTGGGACCAGTGGTATCCGGAGGCAGCACGCATCACGACCCTCATGGGCGCGGACTTTCTGGTATATCCCACAGCCATTGGCTGGGCCAAATCACAAGATGCTGCCACAAATGAGGAGCAATACGGCGCTTGGCAAACCATTCAGCGCTCCCATGCGGTGGCCAACGGCATCCCTGTGGTATCAGTCAACCGAACTGGCGAGGAGGGACAAATGCAGTTTTGGGGTGGTTCCTTTGTAGCCAATCCCTTTGGTCGCGTGACCTACCAAGCCCCGCATTTAACTGAAGAAATCCACGTGGAGGCCTTGGATTTGAGCGGTTCGGATCGCTACCGCACGCACTGGCCATTTTTGCGGGATCGTCGAATCGATTCCTATGCGCCCATTACCAAGCGTTTCCTTGGCGAAGAATAGGTCATGCAGCACCGTATAGATTTGTCTAAAGGAGGACTCTTAACTCCGGCGGAACTCGGGTATTATTTTCCGGCTGAGTTTGCTCCGCAAAAAGCCATGTGGCTTAGCTGGCCTCATAAAGAAGAGAGTTGGCCAGGAAAAATCCACACCATTTACTCCCCCTATGCCTGTTTTGTCAAAGAGGTAGCCTTAGGACAAGAAGTGCACATCAACGTAGCCGATGCGTTCATGCAGGCATTTGCAACAAAACAGTTGGAACTGGTAGGAGTGCGCATGGATCGGATCTTCTTTCACCATTTTCCGACCAACGATGCCTGGTGCCGTGACCATGGACCAGCCTTCTTGATCAATCCTGCAGCCGCCATCCCAAAGGTGCTTGTGAAGTGGAACTACAATGCTTGGGGTGAAAAATATCCCCCGCATGACCTCGACAATCAGATCCCGATTCGCGTCGCTGATGCCTTGGGTATTCCCTACTTCAGCCCTGGTATCGTGATGGAAGGAGGCTCGGTAGAGTTCAATGGCAAAGGCACCTTGCTTACTTCCACAGCTTGCCTCTTAAATCCCAACCGCAATCCGCATCTCAATCAGGCGCAGATCGAAAAGTACCTCAGAGACTATTACGGGGTGCGGCACATCCTCTGGGTAGGAGATGGCATTTTGGGAGACGATACGGATGGGCATATCGATGACATCACCCGCTTTGTGAATGCAGACACGGTGGTGACGGTAGTGGAAGAAAATAAGGCGGATGGGAACTATGAAATTCTTCAGCAAAATTTAGATCTCCTTAAGCAGATGCGCTTGGAGGATGGAAAGCAGTTGAACGTGGTCGAACTTCCCATGCCAAGCCCGGTGATTTGGGAGGAGCAGCGACTTCCGGCTTCCTATGCCAACTTTTACATTGCCAATGAGGTGGTGGTGGTGCCTACCTTTCGAGACAAAAACGATCGACGTGCCTTGGATATCTTATCTGGCTGTTTCCCTACTCGTCGGGTAGTAGGAATCGACAGCACCGACATCATTTGGGGATTGGGATCCTTTCATTGCTTGAGCCAACAAGAGCCAGCTTTATAAGTAAAATTCCTCACTTATTTCAACTTAAATCCTACGATTTGGCAGGTTTTTTTATTTTTCCGGTCATTAGTAAAACAAACGACTCTGATTTTTGATTTTGTAAAAAACGAATCCTATGAGACAGTCTCTATTCTTTCTTTTGGTCTTGGCGATGACTTCTTCTTGTGGTGTATTCCGTACGGCCCGCACCAAAAACATCGCTTACATGGAAGCTACTGCGTCACTTCCGCAAAAAAGCTTGAATGTGTTTGCTCCAAAGAAGGCTAAAAATGCCCCCGTATTAATTTTTATTCATGGAGGCAGTTGGCACAGCGGCAAGAAAGAAATCTATGACTTTATGGGCAATCGTCTTGGGGCAAAAGGGGTGGTGACGGTCATCATCGATTATCCTTTAGCGCCGGCCTACCAACTTCCAGCCATGGAAATGGCCAGTGCGCGAGCTGTCCAATGGGCGAAGGAGAACATTGCTTCCTTTGGAGGGGATCCAGCCAACATGTATCTGTCTGGTCACTCAGCAGGAGGGCATTTGGCGGCCTTGGTGGCCATCAAAGAAGAGCCATGGAAGGAATTGGGTACGACTAACCCCTTGAAAGGGGCTATTTTGAACGATCCTGCAGGCTTGGATTGGTACTGGTTCCTTACCGAACTCAAGGAAAAATACGACAAGGAAGATAATTACGATGCTTTCACCAATAATCCTTCGGTGTGGAAGACTTATTCACCGATTTATTTCTTGGATGAGAAAGAGATTCCTATGCTGGTTCTTGAAGGTGAGCTCACTTATCCAGGTATTAAGTTAACAGTGGAGCGCTTCCGCAAGGCAGCAGAAGAAAAAGGGTTGAAATTGGATTATTCCTTTTACCCCAAAACCAAGCATATACCGATGGTCACTCAGTTTTACTTCCCTTGGAGCAAGGGATACAAGGAT
>SXYU01000181.1 GCA_005788235.1 Cytophagales bacterium | reverse complement strand
TTTTTCAAATCGGTAAATCTTTTGAAAAAATGTACATTTATTTCTTCCTAAACATTCATCCTATTTTTCCATGAGTGACGCTATTAAACACGAATGTGGACTTGCCTTAATCCGGCTCAGAAAACCTGTTCAATACTACATCGACACCTACGGAACGGCTGCATTCGCAGCAAATCGTCTCTATGTGTTGATGCAGAAGCAGCTCAATAGAGGGCAAGATGGGGCAGGAGTAGCAAACATTAAAATAGGAACCCAACCAGGAACACGCTACATCAGCAGGTACCGATCTGTAGACGCCTCCGCAGTCAACGATATTTTTGAGAAAATCACTAGTAAGTTTAAGAAGGCTAAGAAGTTGGGGGGTAAAAAAGCACTCACTAACGGGGAATGGCTCAAAGAAAACATGGCCTTTTCTGGGGAAGTTTGGCTAGGACACCTGCGCTACGGTACCCATGGCGAAAATAGCATTGAAACCTGCCATCCTTTTTTGAAGCAGAACAATTGGAGAAGCCGCAACCTGGTGATGGCTGGTAATTTCAACATGACCAACAATGAGGAACTTTTTAGTAGGCTTGTAGAGTTGGGTCAGCACCCGAAGGAAAAAACCGATACAGTCACTGTAATGGAAAAAATTGGACACTTTTTGGACGAGGAAAACCAGCGCATTTTTGATCAATTCAATGAGGAATTTTCCAATGAAGAATTGACACATATTATAGAAGATAAATTGGATGTGGGGCGAATTTTACGCCGATCCTGTCGTGACTTTGACGGTGGCTATGCGATGGCGGGTATGATTGGTAATGGGTCTGCTTTTGTGGTGCGCGATCCTTCTGGAATACGACCGGTCTTTTACTATGCCGACGAGGAGGTGATTGTGGTGGCTTCTGAAAAGCCAGCCATCAAGTCGGCCTTTAACATTGACTTCAAGGCCATCAAAGAAATAAAGCCTGGCCATGCCATTGTGATCAATAAGGATGGCTCCTTTGCAGAGGAGGAAATTTTACCGGCTCGGGAAAAGAAATCCTGTTCCTTTGAGAGGATTTATTTCTCCCGAGGAACAGACCCAGGAATCTATCAGGAACGTAAAAACCTAGGTAAGGCCCTTATTCCTCAAATCCTGAAAGCCATTGATTTTGATTTGAAAAACACGGTGTTCTCCTACATTCCCAATACTGCTGAAACGGCCTTTTTGGGCATGATTGAAGGGCTTGATGAGTACCTAGTGGCCAAGCGAAAAGAAGTGCTCTTGGATGGTAAACCGCATGTGGGCGACTTAGAAGAGTTGCTTAGTTTCCGTCCACGAGTTGAGAAATTAGTGAGCAAGGACGTGAAGCTCCGCACCTTTATCGCCAGCGATGCCGATCGAGATTCCATGGTGGCTAGTGTGTACGATACCACCTACGAGGTGATCCGGCCAGGTATTGATACCTTGGTGGTGATTGATGACAGCATTGTGCGGGGTACTACCTTGGAAAAAAGTATTCTGACTACGCTCGATCGACTCAATCCCAAGCGAATTGTGATTGTATCTTCTGCTCCGCAGATCCGCTACCCCGACTGCTACGGCATCGACATGTCCCGAATGAAGGAATTTGTGGCTTTTCGGGCAGCAATCGCACTCCTTCAAGATCGCAAAATGGAGCATACTTTGGATCAGATCTACGAGCAGTGTAAAGCGCAACCGGACCATGCCGTGAACTTTGTCAAGCAGGTGTATGCTCAGTTTTCTGAAGAGGAGATTTCCGATAAGGTGGCACAAATTGTAACCACCTCAGACATTAAAGCAGAAGTAAAGGTAATCTTCCAAACGGTCGACAACTTACATCGCTGCATCCCTGAGCACAGGGGAGACTGGTACTTTACCGGAGATTACCCTACTACAGGAGGTACCCGCGTGGTCAATAAAGCCTTTGTGAACTACATGGAAGGAAAGACGGTACGTGCGTATTAAAAGGTTTAAGTCTATATTTTTATTCATAAAAAGGTAGATGAATTCCATTTAGGCTTAAATCTAGGTACCCAATTCAAAAATTTTACTGTTTAAATCATCCCCATGATCGACATATCCCTACTCAAGCAAATTTGTGAAATCCCAGGTGCCCCTGGATTTGAAAAACCTGTTCGCGACCTAGTGGTCTCCTTAGTTTCCCCACATGTGGACGAGGTGCGAATCGACAACATTGGCAACGTGATTGCCCTAAAAAAGGGAACACGTAATCCCGATGGAAAGCGGGTCATGCTCGCTGCTCACTTGGATGAAATCGGATTTATCGTTTCCCATATCGACGATCAAGGCTTCCTACGATTCAATACCCTCGGAGGATTTGATCCGAAAACGCTCACCGCACAGCGGGTGATTGTCCACGGCAAAAAGGACCTGATTGGCGTGATGGGCAGCAAGCCCATCCACGTGATGACGCCCGAAGAGAAAACCAAACTTCCTAAGACTACTGACTTTTTCATTGATCTAGGCATGCCCAAGGAAGAAGTGGATAAATACATCACCATCGGTGATCCCGTCACCCGTGATCGGGAATTGATCGAGATGGGCGACTGTGTCAACTGCAAGTCCATCGACAATCGGGTAGCGGTATTTATTGTCATTGAGGCACTAAAGCAACTCAAAAATCCAGCTTACGATGTGTATGCTGCATTTACGGTACAGGAAGAAGTGGGCATCCGAGGAGCGAATGTAGCAGCACACCAGATCAATCCTGATTTTGGCATTGCACTCGATACCACCATTGCCTTTGATGTGCCTGGAGCAGCGGCACACGAGAAGGTGACCGAACTCGGAAAGGGGACGGCCATCAAAATTATGGATGCCATGACCATCTGTGACTACCGCATGGTGGCCTTTATGAAGCAGATAGCAGTCAAAGAATCAATCTGCTGGCAGCCGGAACTATTAACGGCTGGGGGTACGGATACCGCGGGCGTGCAGCGCATGGGCAAGCAAGGGGCGATTGCAGGAGCGATCTCCATTCCTACGCGCCACCTGCACCAAGTCATTGAGATGGCACACAAGAAGGATATTGCCGATTCCATCGCCTTGCTTGTGGCCTGTCTGGAACAGTTGGATTCTTACGATTGGAGTCATTAAGTGCCCGAAAGGAAGGTCCTTTTTGGGGAAGATTTTGAAGTTTGGTTCACTCGCAGTTACCTATGCCCATCCTCGCATTTATCCTGTATTTCCTGACGCTTGGCTTTTCTATTTTTGAAAGTGCTAGGCAGAGTAGTGCCCAGGTTCAGACGGAGGCTTCTGACTGGCAAGTGCTCTTTAATGGTAAGGACCTAAAGGGCTGGATTCCCAAGATCCACCACCACGAGGTAGGGGACAACTATGCGGAAACCTTCCGAGTACAGGATGGAGCTATAGCGGTCAATTACGAGGGTTATGGGAAATTTGAAGATCGTTTTGGACACTTATTTTACGAAAAGCCATTTTCGAGCTTTCACCTTTTTTGGGAATACCGATTTACCGAGCAGTTTGTACCCACCGCACCCAGCTACACCTACCGCAATTCTGGGGTGATGTTTCACTCGCAGGCTCCAGAAAGCATCTTAAAGGAACAGGATTGGCCGATTTCGGTGGAATATCAGATGCTAGCTAGAGAAAAGGAGGGCGAACCCCGACCTACAGGAAATATGTGTTCCCCAGGTACAGATATCTTCTATCAAGGCAAAATCGACCCTCGGCATTGCATTAATTCTGCTTCCCCAACCTTTGCTTGGGACGAGTGGGTAAAAGCGGAGCTGATTGTCTACGGAGACTCCATCGTGCACCATTTGGTAAATGGAGACACGGTATTGACTTATTCGTATCCACAAATTGGGGGAGGAGTGGCCAATCGCTACAATCCAGCACTCAAAGTTGATGGAACTCCCCTGCGTTCAGGCTATATTGGACTGCAAAGTGAAGGTCAAGGGGTCCTTTTTCGCAACCTAAAAATACGTGAGTTGGAGTAAATCTCCCGATCCCTGAACTTTCAAGAATCGGGAGTAATACATTTATCCCAATTGGACCAAACTTGCTTCCAGAGCCTTAATTTTTGCCTCTGCATCGGCCTGCTTCTTTCGCTCCATTTCCAATACTTGTGCAGGAGCACCAGATACAAAGCGTTCGTTGCTTAACTTTTTTTCTACCCCAGCCAAGAAGCCTTTTGTATAGTCTAATTCTTTTTGAATTGCTGCTTTTTCGGCCTCCACATCGATGGAATCTCCCATAGGGATAAAGCATTCGTCTGCTTTCACGACAAAACTCATGGCCTGCTCCACGGAATCCCCAAATTTAAGAGAAGAAAGGTTAGCTAGCTTGATCAACACGGATTCAAATCGGCTGTACAACCCTGGGTTTTGAGTGCGGATGGTCAAGTCTAGTGTATCTTTAGGAGACATTCCTTTGGAGGCACGGAGGTTTCTGATCTGGGATACCACCTCAAATACCTGCACCGCATCCTCAGTAATCTTTGCATCGTAAGCCTTATTTTCTGGCCAATTCGCCAAAATCAAGGAATTTTCAACAGAACGTTCGCTGATCTGGTGCCACAATTCCTCCGTAATAAAAGGCATAAATGGATGAAGAATCTTCAAGATATTTTCAAAGATCTCCAAGGTTTTGTCGTAGGTGGCCTGATCGATGGGCTGCTGGTAGGCAGGCTTGATCATTTCTAGGTACCAAGAACAGAAGTCGTCCCAGACCAACTTGTAAGTAGCCATCAAGGCATCTGAAATTCGGAACTTTTCGAAGTGCTCGTTGATCTCGCTCAAACTTTGGTAGAATCGCTGTTCAAACCATTCAATGCTTGCTGCATTGCTACCACCATCGAGGCTTGGATCCACTTCCCATCCTCTGACGAGACGGAAGGCATTCCAGATTTTGTTGGCGAAGTTTCTTCCTTGCTCTACCAACTTGTCGTCG
>SXYU01000180.1 GCA_005788235.1 Cytophagales bacterium | reverse complement strand
TTTGAAGTGAGTGGCCCGTTTTGGGCAGCAGTGGTAGAAGCAAACCAGCGTTCATCAATCCCGCCACTCATGCCTCCGAAGGCATAATAATCGTCAGGATGTAGTTTAATTCTCCTTCCCGGCACACAAAAAGACCGGGGAACCCAGGTAGGGGTCAATCGTACAATTCCTTCGCCCTGTTCGAGCGCTTTTTTGGCAAAACTCATAGGTCTTTATTTTGGGTTAGTGGTCCTCTATTTTTTTCGTTTAAATCATTCAATAAGCGGCAAGTCATTCCAAACTGGGTCAAGAAAATTTTCGAGCATCCTCTCCAACCAATACGCTCAGTAGTAGGTTGTAACTGCGACTTTCTCCCGGTTCAAGTTCTATCAAACTCTGATTCGCTCGAGCAGCAGCCTGTCCAATGGGAGGATTTGTAGCAGGCTCAAGCGCAGTCACGTATTCATTTTTCCCCCAATGCTGCCAATGAATAAGCCAGGGCAATTGGGTTTTGGAAAATGAAATCTTTAATCCCAATCCCAATTGATCGTTGACATAGCCGCAAATTACTTGTTGCTCCTTATCTCCCTGTGGGTCTATAAAGGCTACCTCTTCCCCAAAGCCAGCATGGCTGTCCATAGGGGCTGGACAGTGTCTAAATCCATCTTTTCGAGAATTTTGACGAACCTCTGACTCACCAGATCTTCGTTGAGGTTCACCCTTCCAGACGACCCGCGTTCCTTCGTCAATCAATGGCCATCCACAATTGATATGGTACAACAACATGTGGGGAGCCTTTGCATTCCCACGATTCGTTACCTGATCTTGAATATGAATTTCAGCCGACCCAATTGTTCCTGAGATCCGTCGAATCAGTTCCAAACTTGGGCCAAAGGTGCTGCTTTCGGTAACCTTACCGACCAAGCCAAAGCTCAGGTCTCCATAGAAAATATCGGGTTGCTTGATGGAAATTAGTTCGGCAGCTAAATTAGAATAATTGCCATGTAAACCTCTTGATCCATTGGAATCAGAATTGGGTGGCCCAGCATTGGATAGGCCACAAGTAGTCAATAAGCCTCCACCAAAGGTTCGGAGCCAATCAATACCTTGATTGGAAAAAGGTTGGGGTGCAGTTAGGCCAGCATGAGAGATCCAAGCTAGGCTGTTTTCGTTGTGGAAGGCATCCAAAATATCCATTCCACGGTCAAGCACCACTTTGTAGCGAAGGCCTGTGCCCGTGTTGACCCAAGCGATTCGAACGCCGCGCCCACCTCCATTATCCAAAACGGAAGTTTCTATACCTCCCAATTGTTGGGAATTAGAAAGGGAATCTTTCCATTTATTGGATTTACTTTGATTCATTCTGGGTAATGGATTGAAATGTAACCTAAAAAAAAAGCTTTCGGGGACTGTCCTGCCCTATATGGGTAGGTCCAAAAAGCCTGATTAAGTTAATTAAAAAGTGAATTGAAATATTAATTCAATAAAAAAAAGAGCTAAAAGAATTGCGGTTATCACTTCGAAACAAAAAACTTGATCATCTTCCATTCTACAAGCAACTCAAAAAAGAGGGTGGGTACTGTGTAAATCGTTTTCAAAAAAAGATTTCCGGAAATAAGTGTTGATTTTAGGACACTTCCAATCCAACATTCAGGCTTGTCTAGCCAAAAAGTGGATTGTGAGAAAAACTGAATAAAAAATTATCCTAGAATACGGATTACCAAAGGCAGGGAAAGTAGGTTTTTCTGATAATGGCCAATAAAAAAAGGCGCGAATTCATCCGCGCCTTTCAATTTTGCTGACTTTAGTTTTATAATTTTTTAAGCTCAATATTTTTAAACATTACTTTCATTGGAGGGCCAACATGTACTTGAAATCCCATTAATCCTTGAGACATTCTATTTTTGCTATCTTCATCATGGACCTCACTCATCAGAACTCCGTTTACAAAGTGTTTTAATACTTGCCCTTTCGCAACGATGTGGATAGTATTCCATTCTCCTTTTTTAATAAGAGTTCCGAGTTCAGTTCGATCCCCCAATTCAGATGTAAGATTTAAACCCTTCCAAGCATTTCGTTCTACAAAACCACGCGGATCAAGAATTGAGTCAGGTTGTGAAATAATGCGAGTTTTTTGACCACGATAGGCAAGTGTGGTTCGCTTTCTTTCCTCATAGTTCTGCCCCGTGTAGCGATTACCCCCATCAATATCTGCCTGATATCCACGCAGTGCAAAGGGAACCTCCTTCACTCGATCACTTCGGTATTGCACCCCTGAATTGCCACTTTCAGATATCCAATAATCCACTTTCAATTCAAAATCACCTACCTCCCCTCCCTTCCAAATGATGAAAGTATTATTTTTAAGAAGGGTCTCTGCGGTAATTTCCCCAACGATTGCACCCTCTTTTACTGACCAGTAGACGGGATCAAATTCCCATCCGGTCAAACTTTTCCCATCAAAGAGGCGGATGAAATTCTCCTGTTTTTCAGAAGCTTTTGTGCTGAGATCTCGAGATTGCGTCCAAGATATCCAAGATACGAGCATCAACAAGCTTAAGAAACCCCAAATTTTGAAAGTTATGGAGCGAATCATTTTTGAGTGAGGGGTTGCTTGTACACGGCATGGTTAGCATTGCCTCCTGAAATCAAATAAGCCATCAAATCCTTCAATTCCTCTTCATTGAGTCGATTAACAAGGCCCGGCATCATGATGGATACCTCAGCGTTTTTCTTAAATGAAACGGTATTTTTGGTCACCTTTTTAATATCAGCCGGCGCAAATGGGTTCTGGGAGAGGTAGTAATATTGCCCATCCTCATCTGTGAGTTTACCCACCAATGATCCTCCGGCTTTTAGTTCGAGTACCGTAGAGTTATATTGATCCGAAATAGTAGCATTAGGGTCAATTGTAGCCACTAAGATATCCTTAGCAGAAAAACGTGTTCCCAACTGACTTAGATCTGGACCAATTGCCCCTCCTTCACCTTGCATGCTGTGGCAGGATTGGCAAAGGCTCGCGGCGTACATGGCTTTCCCTTTGACTAGGTCTCTACCCACCAAATTTGCAACCAAAGGTTCTGCTTCCTCAAGAGTCCATCGACGGCCTGGACCTTCAGGCTGGACACCCGAATTTACAATATCATTTCCGTTAGCGGTAAGCAGTTTACCTCCTGACATTTCATCATACTTTTCAAAATCAGCCTTATCTACTGAGGCTAAAGCCATTTTTCGAGCCCGATCGAGGAAGCCTACGTAGCTCCGTCCTCCTTTGTAAGCAGTGAGGGCATTTTTGATCCAACCAAAATATTCGACTCGCTGTGCCGGAGTCCAGCCCTTGTCAGCACCTCCTAAAACGGTGGCAAAAAAGGTAGCTTGGGCTGGAGGCACGTTGGCAAGCATGTTGGCTATATCCAAACCATACTGAGGATTTCTAAAGATCAAATCAGAAGATGCTGTAAATGTCTTTTGGTAATTGGGGTCATCTTTGGCATTCTTCAGTAAAGCAAGTGTCTTTCCTACTACCGAAGGCGCATCTAGGTGCACGAGCAAAATGGAAAGGGATCGGTTGAGCAGGTTGTCATCCGATGGGTAATGAGGATCTAAATAGGCCACCAATTGGGCTTTACTTGAAGTAGCTCCTTGATCGTGACGGGCCAAAATCACTTCAATCGTTCGAAGAATGTTTTGCTTATCAGTAGCGGAAAGAGATGCATAATCCAATTGCATCAGGCTAGTAAGCATGGCAGCAGCATCCCCATTGGCCCCATGATGGGCCAAGGCTAAAATAGCTTGAATTTTTGCAGTAGGGTTCGTCTCAGCCAAAGCCTTAGCCTTCCATGTGGCTACGGGTTGGTGTTCTACAGCCAGACGGGCGGCATATTGTACATACCGGTCAGCATGTCCCAGATGCGCCCAAGCTTTCGCTAGGCCTTCTGTTGGAGCCGCCACCTGATGGTACTGTTCAAGTTCCCTTCTTAGTTTGGCTTCTTTCGGGAGGTCATCCACAGTTAAAGGCACATGGTTGTCCAACTTTCCTGTGTAGGTAACTCTATATAAATCAGATTCAAGTCTTCGTCCGCCTGTTGCAAAGTAAAAAGCACCATCGGGCCCAACAATTCCATCAGTCAAGGGAAGAGGTGAGCCAGAAATAAATTCCTCCGCCTCTGCTTTGTAAGAAGCTCCTTCGGGAGTAAGGTGAATGGCATAAATGATTCCAAAACTCCAATCAAATGCATACAAGGCTTTTTTGTATTTGCTTGGAAAATTTGCTTTAAATGCAAACATGGCATTGGTAGGAGAGCCCTGCCCTATGTCTAGCACGGCTGGAAGGTTGTCTGGGTAATTTGGAGACCATTTGGAGTTTCCTGTTCTCCAGCCAAACTCTGATCCGCTCGTAGCATGGTTGATACGTGTAGGACGATACCAAGGCATACCAAAATCCCATTCCATATCTGCATCGTAGGCAAAAATATCTCCAACTTCATTGTAGTCGAAGTCAAAGGCATTTCTATATCCCGCGGAAATCATCTCCCATTCGGTTCCTTCAGGGTTAATTTTTGCAATCCAACCCCCAGGGGCCAATCGGTCAATTGCATGGCCGCGAGGGTCTTTGATCAAAGGAAAAAGATTGTCCTCTTGCCATACCCTTGGCAATCGGTAATGATTCATTTCTGGAACATCCACATGGTTACCTGCAATCAGGTAAATACCTTTACCATCAGGGGTGAGCTTCATGGAATGTGGTCCATGCTCACCTTGCTGACCCTTGAGCTCTCGAATCTGAGTAATGGATTCAAATTGATCGTCCCCATCTAGGTCTTGAATTCTGTAGAGTCCTGTAGGTTGGCTAAATTTTTCATTTGGGTTGTGATTTACCATCACGTAAAGTGAATTGAATGCGTAAAGTAAACCCTGCGCATAACCCATCCCTACCAAGGTGTCAGCGACATTACCGACGTGAAGTTTTTCCACTTTCGGTTTTACAGTAGAATCCGAACCGATTGGAGGCAATTCCAGACGGTAGAGATACCCATACTGATCCGAGGTAATCATTCTTCCCTTATCATCAAAGGTCATGGCTACCCAGGAACCTTGGTCATTTTCACCTGGGCTATAAATTAATTCAGCTACAAACCCATCTGGAAGTTTTAACTTATCGATTTTAGGGTTGCCAGTGAGTTGCCGCGCTTCCTCTTTTTTGGCACAGGCCACCAGTAAAGACATGGCAAGTCCTAGGAAGAAAAGATTTTTTAAAGTGCTTTTGAGTAACATAAGATTTTGGTGTTAATGCTTTGCAAGTACTTCCGATTTTAAACTATAAGATGAGAATTTTTTTAGGTAATAAAAAACCACTCATGAAGTCAATTTTCTTTTTATAAAGATTTCTAATATGATGAGAGCCTAATCCAAATAAAAAAACAACCCAACATCTTCTTAACTCAGAATGAAAAAAGAGATATTGGGTCATTTCAAATTTGAAAATTAGCTTAGAAATATGGACTTATTTCAGATTCAGCCGCAGGATAAGGGAAAAACTTTTCCAGATTCGTGAAAACGTTATTTCTTGGCACGGCACCAGGAATAGGTGGGAAATAATAATTAAGCGGATTAGCTACAATCCTTTGTCCGTAAGGAATAATTATTTCTTGAATCCTACCTGTTCGCATGATATCAAACCATCTCTTGTTTTCGAAGGCTAATTCCACCCTTCTCTCCTTGAAAATTGCTTCTCTCACCTGTGCCTGACCCGCAGCAGTTGAAGCAGCCAATCCTGCGCGTGATCTCACCCGATTCAAAAGTCCTACAGCATCGCCTGATTTACCTTGTTCATTAAGTGCCTCAGCCATCAAAAGTAAAACTTCAGCATATCTGTAAACTGGCCAATTTATGCCATGGTTTTGATGCTGAGCATGGGTATCCTGAAACTTCTTAATAATAGGAGTGATTTTATTATTTCCCGGTCTTCCAGATACAGTAATGTTCATAATTGAAACATCTTTTCTAAGATCTCCGGCCTCATAAGCGGCAATGATATCAGGGGTTGGAATATTGTTTCCCTGACCATCAAGAGGTTGAGGATTGGTGGTATTAAACAAAGTCTTAACCTCCGCAACTGTAAGTGGATAAGGCAAATGTTGGTAAAGAAAGTTGCCCTGAAGTCCGTCTGCACCTTCGCGAAACTGAACCTCAAACACAGATTCAGCATTGTTTTTATTCGTGGAATTCTTTGGGAATGCCAGAGCGTACGAAGGCATCAGCGAATATTGTCCTGAGGAAATTACTGGTGCCAAAGCCTGTTCCGCATCAGACCATCTCTTACGGTAAATAAATACATCAGCCAATAGGGTTCTTGCAGCGCCTTGAGTTACTCTGCCTGGTAGCTGGGTAGACTTTTGAGGCAACAACGGCACAGCTGCTGTCAAATCCTTTATAATTTGATCAAATACCGCGGCTTCTTCTGACAATGGTAAACCAGAACCATCTCTACCAGCCACAGGGGTAAGGTGCAAAGGTACCTTACCAAAATAGCGCACCAAATGGAAATAACTGAACGCTCTAAGGAATAAAGCCTGACCCTTAATATTATTTTTACTGTCTGCAGTAAACTCAACAGGATCGATTGTAGCTAGAACCTGATTGCATCGGGAAATAACCAAATAAAGTGTACGCCAAGCTGACAAAACGTTGCCATTAGGGGTGGTTCCGTTACTTATAGGAACAGAAAAATCCGCTAAGTTCTCGGCGTTTTCAACTGCACCGAAGAGGACGTTTCGTAAGTAGAACGTGTTATCTGAGTGCAATTCTCCCAACAACCAAGCAGGACCATTGTAATATCCCCTCAGGGGCGCATAGGCTCCATTTACAGCCTGTATAAAGTCATTTTCTGTCTTGAAGAAAGTTGCCGAACTCAACTGGGTTTCAGGGATTACCGTCAGGAAATCTTCACAGCTGGTGAAGGTCATCAGCAGGATTAGAAATATTATGCTATATTTTTTCATTTTTATTCTGTTTAGAAGTAATAAACAACATCTTAGTTTTGATTAAAAATTGATATTAGCTCCAAATGTGATTGTACGAGGTACAGGATATGGACCCAAATCAATCCCAGGGCTTAGGTTGCCTCCATCGCCCAGACCATTTGATTGCATACTTACTTCAGGATTTTGTCCGCCCCAATAATTGGTGAACACAAGAACGTTCTGAGCTGAAGCATAAAGTCGAGCAGATCTTATCGCTTTAGGGAGTTTGGTAAAGGTGTATCCCAACGTGATGTTCCTTATCGTAAAGAAAGAAGCATCCCATACGAAATTGCTATTAGGCCAATCCCGTTCGATACCGGTTACGTTTCCACCACCAACAGTGGTACCGAAAATACCTTCACCTGGATTCGATGGAGATCTGAATCGGTCAGTGGCTTTTCTCACCATATTGA
>SXYU01000179.1 GCA_005788235.1 Cytophagales bacterium | reverse complement strand
TTGCGAAATTCACCCCTACAACAAGGTTCCTGAAATCACTTCCGACATTAAAGGAATTATCCTTTCAGGTTCTCCTTGCTCGGTACGTGACGAAGGTGCTCCTGATATCAATACGGATGCATTTCGAGGCAAATTACCCTTTTTGGGCGTATGCTACGGGGCTCAATTGCTAGCCAGCAAGTACGGAGGAGAGGTATTACCATCTACCATCAGAGAGTATGGCAGAGCAAATCTTGACCAGATTGATTTGCATCAGGATTTGCTGAAGGAAATGACCCATGGTTCCCAAGTATGGATGTCTCACGGAGACACCATCAAGGAGGTTCCTGCTGGGTTTGAAGTAATCGCAAGTACAGAATCAGTCCGCGTTGCGGCATTCAAGGTACAGGGTGAGCCTACCTACGGAATCCAGTTTCACCCTGAAGTAACCCATTCTTTGGAGGGTAAAAACCTAATTCGAAACTTTGTAGTGGGAATCTGTGGATGTAGCCAAGACTGGACCTCCGATACCTTTATCGATTCCACTGTTGCAGATTTGAAGAAAAAAATTGGAGCAGATAAGGTGGTCATGGGTCTCTCAGGAGGGGTTGACTCCTCTGTGGGTGCTACCCTAATTCATAGAGCGATCGGAGATCAGTTGACTTGCGTGTTTGTAGATAATGGCTTGTTGCGAAAGAACGAATACGAAGAGGTGTTGGATTCTTACAAGCACCTTGGATTGAATGTGATTGGTGTAGATTCCAAGCAGCGTTTTTACGATGCCTTGGCGGGATTGACCGATCCAGAGGCAAAAAGAAAGGCCATTGGCCGCGTATTTATCGAGGTATTTGACGACGAAGCGCATAAGATTGATGGCGTAAAGTGGCTTGGCCAAGGTACCATTTATCCGGACGTGATTGAGTCGGTTTCGGTCAAAGGCCCTTCGGCCACCATCAAATCCCACCACAATGTGGGAGGTCTTCCGGATTTCATGAAACTCTCCGTAGTGGAGCCGCTGAATACCTTGTTTAAGGATGAGGTTAGAGAGGTAGGTCGTGCGCTTGAGATTCCTGAAAAAATCATTGGCAGACATCCTTTCCCTGGGCCCGGACTAGCGATTCGAATTTTGGGTGACATCACCGAGGAGAAAGTGAAGACCCTGCAAGAAGTAGATTACATTTTTATTCAAGGGCTCAAGGATCATGGCTTGTACGATCAGGTATGGCAGGCAGGAGCCATCTTACTCCCTATCCAGTCGGTAGGCGTGATGGGAGATGAGCGTACCTACGAAAAGGTAGTGGCGCTTCGTGCTGTAGGTTCCGTAGATGGAATGACTGCAGACTGGATTCACTTGCCTTATGAATTCCTTGCCAAGATGTCTAACGACATCATCAACCGCGTCAAGGGAGTCAACCGCGTAGTGTATGATATTTCCTCCAAGCCACCGGCAACAATTGAGTGGGAGTAAATTGTTAACAGTTGACGGGTGACTGTCTACATCCCATTGTTGTGACTTCAAACCTTCTTCTTCATTTATCCATCGGAGTTGGATATTTGAGATTAAAAAAGTATCAAGTACGAAGTACCAAGTAGTGTATTCTTGTAGTTAGAATTCTGCTCTAACCCAAATCATTACTTGGTACATGGTACATTGTACAATTATCCCCATTGATTTCCAGTACTTTTTAGCCATTACCTAGGTTGCGGATAATCAAAAATTGCCTCAAGATTTTCTTGTTTTCACCAACTGCTTGGGAGCTTTCTTTTTGAGGTAGTTGATGAATTCGGTGTAGGATTCGTGCTCGTGGTTGGAAACCGAAATGGAATTCCGGTCCTGAAACACCAAGGTTACCTGTTTGAATTCCCGTTTGTTAGCAAGGACGGTTTCCTCTTCCCAAGCTAAAATCTCAGTGACAGGATAGACTTTGGTGCTGCCTCGCAGGGGAAGTTTGATCACCACATGTTCTTTTCCAGCTGTTATAAATCGCCATCCAGCCATCATTTTGACCAAAAGCATCAGAAGCACTAGCGTAAGCAGCGAACTCGCAACTAAGTAAAACCACAAGTCATAGCTTCTGCTGTAGGCAAAATCTCGAAGGATAAGCACTAACCCAAGAAGTAAGATGAAAAGTACGGCTCCCAGGGAAATGTAGGTCGATAGCTTGGGTTTAAGTAGGATCATGGGTCAGGGAAAGGTTGGCTAGTGTGGTATGTGCAAAAGTCTCCAAATCTTCGAAAAAAGCGAAGAAAATCGCTTCAATTTCTTCTTCTTTTTCCCAAAGCACTTGGGTGGATTCATTCATTTTGGAGTCAAAGCGTGCACGACGGCTCAGGCCATCCAATGCGGCTTGAATACCTACTCGTTCGCGGTAAGCATAGAGCCAGTTATGAGTTTGCATCCAGTAAAACATCCGGTGAAAAGCTTCTGGGAGCTCTTGGGGATAGGAAGAGAGGATTCGGTAGCTGTCTAGGCTAAATTGTTCCAAGGCTGTGTCCGAATAATTATTCCAATTTTTGGCCAAAAAATAATCAAAAAAAATATCGCTGATCACCCGTGAATAATGCCCAAAACGGGGGATTAGAAAGGATTGAACCTGCTTGACTAAGCTGTGGGAATCGGTGAAGTTGTCGATGTCCCGATGCAGCCGTATGCCGAATTGCACTTTTTTTGGGTATTTTTCCAGCTCCTTACCTCGGACAAAATCGGCAATAAAATTACCGACTAGGATTTCCTCCTGACCAAAAGAAAGATAGGCATGCGCAAGAAAATTCATTTAAAATCTAGGATAAGCAAACACTAGGGGTGTTCCCTAGTTTCAAGGCTAAAGTACAATCATTCATGCGTAATTCCCTCGAAGAAATTAAGGTAGGCCTCAAGCTCTTGCAACTGGAGCGTCAAGAGGATCTAGCTCAGTATAAAAAGAAGTTTCTCAACACCACCATTGCGGAAAAAAAGAAAGAGGGCATCACCTGGCATCCAATCTTGCTCAAAAAAACGAAGATCGGGATGGGAGAGCGGCTTATTATAGAGGTGGATCGTACCGATACCAATTACCCTTCCTCCTTCAGTTCAGGCAAGTCTGTTTCTTTTTTTTCTACGCAGGATGGATACCATAGCCCTGAGTTTCGGGTCAATGGAGTGGTTAATCAGGCCAAAAAAGAGAGCTTAATCGTTACCCTTCAGGCGGATGAGGTGCCAGAATGGATGGACTCAGGCAGGCTTGGGGTGGACTTACTTTTTGATGAGGCCAGCTACCGTGAGATGGAGTCGGCAATGAAAAAACTGCTGGTTACCGAG
>SXYU01000178.1 GCA_005788235.1 Cytophagales bacterium | reverse complement strand
ATTTAATTGAACTTCAAACCTTACTTTCTTAGGTTACTGGTAAAAAAGAGGATAATCGGAAAGTATAAAATGAAATCTCTTTTGATTAGAAAGGGTGGGAAAATTTTCCACCCTTTTTTATGTACTGAGAGGGTTGCGTACCTTAGTTGAGGCTTAGCCAAAATTGAATAAACCAGTACTCTCCATGTCAAAACTCCTTCGTGCAGCCTTAGTGGGCTACGGCTCTGTCGCTGAAAAAATGCATGCCCCTCTTCTGGAAGTTTGCCCTACCTTGGACTTCGTCGCCGTAGTCGAGCGTAATGGCTCCCGCTGTCAGCAAAAGTATCCGAAAGTACACACCTTCACCAGTTTGGAAGCCCTATTGGCAGCAGATGCAGCCGACTTGATCTGCATCACTACCCCCAATGAACTACATTTTTCCATGGCCAAACAATGCCTTCTCGCCGGAAAGCATGTGGTCGTGGACAAACCCGTCACGCTCGTGGCAGAAGAAGCAGAAAAACTGTTGGCGCTCGCAACTTCCAAAAACTTAATCTGCAGCATTTTTCATAACCGTCGCTACGACGGCGACTTCAAAACCTTGCAAGAAATTGTAGCCAAGAACTTATTGGGCCGCCTAGTCTATTTGGAATCCCATTTTGACCGCTTCCGTCCCAAGGTATCGGAAAACTGGCGGGAACAGGCAGTACCAGGCAACGGAATCACCTACGACCTGGGCTCCCACCTGATCGATCAGGTAGTCCTACTTTTTGGAAAGCCTACAGCCATTTGGGCAGACATCCGACTACAGCGTTCGAATGCCCTTTCTGACGACTACTTCGACATTGCTTTTGACTACCCCGGCTTCAAAGCCCGCGTTACTGCAGGGGCCTTGGTCAATGTGCCCACCCCAAAATTCATGCTTCTGGGCGAAAAAGGTACCTACCAAAAGTTTCACCTCGATGTGCAGGAACAAGCCTTTAAGGAGGGAAAAATCCCAGCAGGAGACGATTGGGGGGTAGAGCCTGAGGCGCGCTGGGGGCACATTTACTACGAAAAAGAAAACCAGGCTTACCCCACCCTGCAAGGAGACTACCGCGTGTTTTACGAAAATGTGGCCGAGGCTATCAGTGGTAAGGCTCCGCTCTTGGTGACCTTGGAACAAGCGATTCCAGTGCTGCGGATTATTCAAGCCGCCTTTTTATCGGCCAAAGAAGGGCGAAAAATCAGCCAAGAAAAGGGGAAATGGTAGGCAAGCCCTTTCCAATCGAGAAATAAGCCCAAGCCCCGACCTTCGCAAATCAATTAGATTCCTTAATTTTGCGCCCTATGGCAAAAACAGAAACTCCAGGCGAAAACGCCCAATTGAAAGATATCATCTCCCATGCCAAAGAGTATGGCTTTGTGTACCCAAGTTCCGAAATCTACGACGGTCTACAGGCAGTGTACGACTACGGAGCCTACGGGGTAGAGTTGAAAAACAACCTTAAGCGCCTCTGGTGGGAAAGCATGACCCGCGTGCAAGACAACATTGTCGGCATTGATGCGGCCATTTTTATGCACCCCACCACCTGGAAAGCCTCTGGCCACGTAGACTCCTTTAACGATCCCATGATCGACAATAAGGATAGTAAAAAGCGGTACCGCGCCGATGTGCTCGTAGAAGAACATGCTGCTGCACTTGAAAAGGCAGGTCAAGCAGAAAAAGGCAAGGCACTAACCGCTGCACTTGCACGCTTACTTGAAGCCGAAGACCTAGCAGGAGTACGTGACCTGATTACCAACGAAGGCATCAAATGCCCAATTTCCGGTACCTCCAACTGGACGGATGTACGTCAATTTAACCTGATGTTTTCTACCCAAGTAGGATCTGTAGCGGAAGATTCCTCTACGATTTACCTACGCCCAGAGACAGCACAAGGAATCTTTGTCAATTTTCTTAACGTGCAGAAGACCGCCCGGATGAAGGTGCCATTTGGCATCGCCCAGATCGGTAAAGCCTTTCGTAACGAGATTGTGGCCCGTCAGTTTATCTTCCGCATGCGGGAGTTTGAACAAATGGAAATGCAATTTTTTGTGCGCCCTGGCACCGAACTGGAATGGTACGAAAAGTGGGCTGCCACCCGAATGGCTTGGCACTTGGCCTTAGGCACCCCTGCTGATAAACTCCGCAAGCACCCGCATGAGAAGTTGGCCCACTATGCCAATGCTGCCATGGACATCGAATACGAATTCCCATTCGGATTCAAGGAAGTAGAAGGTATTCACTCCCGAACCGACTTTGATCTCAAATCACATCAAGAGTACTCCAAAAAGAAGCAGCAGTACTTTGATCCGGAAATCAACCAGAACTACATCCCCTACGTGATTGAAACCTCCATTGGCGCAGATCGATTGTTCTTGTTGACCCTCTGCAATGCCTACATCGAGGAGCATTCCGAGGAGAAGAGCAGAACCTATTTGAAATTGCACCCAGCCATCGCCCCGGTGAAGGCCGCTATTCTTCCCATCATCAAGAAAGATGGCTTGCCAGAAAAAGGGCAGGAAATCGTGGAGTTGCTCAAGTACGATTTCAACATCATCTATGAAGATTCTGGATCGATTGGCAAGCGCTACACCCGTCAAGACTTGATCGGAACTCCTTTTTGCATTGCAGTGGATCACCAGACCTTGGAAGACAATACCGTTACCATCCGTCACCGCGACAGCACAGAGCAGGAGCGCGTTACCATCTCCGAATTGCATGGACGCATCACGGAGGCAACGAACTTTAGGAGGATATTTGAGAAACTGTAAGGAAATATACTAAGTACCAGAAATGGGTTAGGAAATACAATGGAAATAAGGTAGAAACAATCCGAGCAAGCTCGGAGAAATAGTGACTTCAATTCGTGTTTCAAAAACTTATTTCAACTTTATTTCACGAAGCGTAGCGAAGTATATTTCTATGGTATTTCAGTGGAGTAGCATCTTGCATCTAAAACTCAATTCTCCCCTTCTCCTTCCCTTCTCCAAGTAATAAACTCTTGGGAGACTTGGAGCTGACATATACGTGCACGATGTTTTGCTGCCCGTCAAAATCCCTTAGCAACAAAGTGTTTTGAACCTCCACGGTATTGGGTGCTGAAGTGGCAGTTGATTCCAGGTAAAACCAAGCTGCATCTTCCTCTACTTCATAGCCTACATAGGTCAGTGGAACCAATTTCCCATTGACCCAAACCTGGGTATGCTTGAGCAGGTAGGCCTTCACTTGGCTTTCTAACTTGGCCCTGTCTTTGGGTTTGAGAAAATCCACGACCCCTCCAGCCTCCTTACTCAAAGCCACCTCCAAATCGTCCCAGAAGATTTTCTGGGCCAATTCCATTTTTTTCGAACCCGCATTGTAGCGGATTTCGGTCAGGGAAATGAAAAAAGGATGTGCCAGCAAAAGGTAGACCCAAAGTGCCCAAGAAATTACAGAGAGATGCATTAACTAGTTCAATTGTGCCGTTTGTAGGAATTATGCTGTAATATTGAACTTTATTTATTTCTTTTCGAAGTATTTCTACGAATATGACTTCATTTGAACTCTACTTTAAGCTTGGATTACGACATATTTTAGACCTTCAGGGGTTTGATCATATCCTGTTTATCCTTGCACTTTGCGCAGTATATGTTGCTCGCGATTGGGTAAAAATTCTACTGCTTATCACCGCATTTACCCTAGGCCACTCACTCACCTTGGCGCTTGCTACTTTCCAGATAATCGAGATCCGCTCAGAAGTCATCGAGTTTCTAATTCCAGTGACCATTGCCTTCACCGCACTACTCACCCTCATCAAGCCGAAGCCAAATTCCGGCAAGGGAATACAACTCAACTACCTACTGGCTCTTATATTTGGATTAATCCACGGAATGGGATTTGCGAATTACCTCCGCACGCTATTGGGTAAAGAAGCCTCCATTTGGCAACCCCTACTCGCCTTCAATGTAGGTCTTGAAGTAGGACAAATCGTCATCGTAGCAGCATTTCTATTGCTTACCTCTTTAGTCCATCTGGTAGGAGTGAACCGTAAAGAGTGGACCTTAGTCGTTTCTGCTTTTGTATTGGGTGTAGCCTGCATGTTAATGCTCCAAACCAAATTTTGGTAATTTTCATCACTTCCTTTCTTTCTAGAAATCCGTACCTTTCTTCACTGAACTTTCATTCAACCTACTTTATGAAAAAAATAGTCGCCCTTGCCCTTTTCGCTTTTGCTGCCTTTCTCCCCGCCCAAGCCCAGCATACCGAGCAAAATCACGGGGTTCGCTTTGAACAGTTGGGCACAATGCTTCGCACACCCAATGTGTACCGCACCGCTTCAGGTGCCCCGGGACACCTGTACTGGCAGCAGCAAGCCAACTACGTAATCGACGTAGAGCTGGACGATGCCAACCAGTCCATCAAGGGCAAGGAGACAGTTACCTACATCAACAATTCCCCTGACGCATTGACCTACCTTTGGCTACAGCTTGACCAAAACAACAGAGGAAAAGATTCCGATACGCCCAAGGTAACCGAATCAAGCATTGAACCAGGAATGTCGCTTCGGGCCTTGGAAGGTATCCTCTGGCACTCAGATGACTACGACGTGAAGATCCTATCCATCCAAGATGCATCCGGAAAGCCCCTCAACGTGGCCATCAACAAAACCATGATGCGCATCGACCTTCCCAAGCCCTTGAGGGCAGGAGAGACCGTCCAGTTTAGCATCGACTGGAGCTTCAATATCACCGACCGCGTAGGCTACATTGGTGGTCGGCCAGGCTACGAG
The DNA here is from genome assembly GCA_005788235.1 of Cytophagales bacterium. Taxonomy (GTDB): domain Bacteria; phylum Bacteroidota; class Bacteroidia; order Cytophagales; family Cyclobacteriaceae; genus Algoriphagus. Next base: position 4,589 of record SXYU01000178.1, on the reverse strand, counting down.
TATTTTCCGAAGGATGGCAACTACCTCTACACCATGGCCGAGTGGTTTCCACGAATGGCAGTCTATTCTGATTTTCAAGGATGGCAAAACAAGCAGTTCCTCGGTCAAGGGGAATTTGCCCTCACTTTTGGGGACTACGAAGTGCGCATCACGGTACCGGCAGACCACATGGTAGGGGCTACTGGTGTACTTCAGAATCCGGAACAAGTGCTTTCTGCCACCGAACTTCAGCGTTGGAATAAGGCCAAGCAGACCTACGATGCCCCGGTCATCATTCGTACGCAAGGAGAGGCAGAAGCCCTAGAAAAGAAAAAAGCAGCAGGCAAGAAGACCTGGGTATTCAAGGCAGAAAATGTACGTGACTTTGCTTGGACTTCTTCCCGTAAATTTATTTGGGATGCCATGGCAGTAAAGCAAGGCGGCAAAGACGTGATGGCCATGTCCTACTATGCCAAGGAAGCGAATCCACTTTGGGAGCAATACTCCACCCGCGTGGTCGCACACACGCTCAAGTCTTATTCATCGCACACCTTTGATTACCCCTACCCCACAGCAATTTCCGTAGAGGCCAGCAACGGGATGGAATACCCGATGATCTGCTTCAACTACGGCCGTCCTGATGCTGATGGGACGTATTCGGATGCCATCAAATACGGCATGATCTCCGTAATCATCCACGAGGTGGGACACAACTACTTCCCGATGATCGTCAACTCAGACGAGCGGCAGTGGACTTGGATGGACGAAGGATTAAATACCTTCATGCAGTTTATGGCTGAGCAAGAGTGGGATAGAAACTATCCATCTCGTCGTGGCCCTGCACACAAAATCGTGCCTTACATGAAAAGCGAAAAGCACTTGCTCGAGCCAATCATGACCAACTCAGAAAACATCATCCAGTTTGGCCCCAATGCCTACGCCAAGCCCGCCACTGCCTTAAACATCCTCCGCGAGACGGTAATGGGCAGAGACTTGTTTGATTTTGCCTTCCAAGAATACTCCAAGCGATGGATGTTTAAGCACCCGACCCCAGACGATCTCTTCCGTACCCTGGAAGATGCTTCTGCAGTTGACTTGGATTGGTTCTGGAGAGGTTGGTTCTATGGAACGGATCCAGTAGATATTTCCATTGAAAATGTGGCTTGGTACAAGTTGGACAACCGAACTCCAGCACAAAAAAAGGCAGATGCCAAGGTTGATTTCCTTACTGAAGAAACCTATGTATCCAAGGAGTTGAACAACAAAGAGATCGCACAAACGGTAGTGGAGGCAGATCCTGCCACTCGAGATTTCTACAACAGCTACAATGCATTTAGTGTAACTCCTGAAGATGAGGCAACCTACAAAACCTTCCTTGCTAGCTTATCTGAGAAGGAAAAGAGTTTGTTGAACAGCAACATGAACTTCTACGAGATGACCTTCAAAAACGTGGGAGGCTTAGTAATGCCTTTGATCATTGAGTTTCACTATGCCGATGGCAGCAAGGAAACCGAACACATTCCTGCCGAAATCTGGAGAAGAAGTGAATCCCAAGTGACCAAGGTATTTGCCAAGGAAAAAGAAGTGGTCAAGTTTGTGCTCGATCCGAAGCGGGAAACCGCCGACATCGACGAAAGTAGCAACTACTGGCCTAGACAATACCAGCCTACCCGATTTGAATTGTTCAAGGGAGGCTCCAGAGTTCGAGGTGCCGCTCAAGGAGACAATCCGATGAAGAAGGCAAGTAAAAATAAATAGTCAACGGCTGACAGTCGACGGTCGACAGCAGATTGTAGTGAATTTTGGACTATAGGTAGTTGACAAGTTGTCAACGGTCCACAGTCCACGGTCCACTGCTCACTCAATTGAACCTCAACCTTTATTTTCTTCCCTCAAAAATAGATGAGGCTAATTATTTAATCTAGGTTGGTTTATTAACTAAAAGAGGCTGTCCATAACGAGACAGCCTCTTTTTTTCTTGTGTTTTCTAAATGATTTTGTCCCTAGTAGGAACTAGGCTTGAGGTTCTTTACAATCTGCTATCGACCGTGGACTGTTGACCGTTGACAAAATTATTTGCCCGCTCCAAATTGGTATCCCATCCATCCCCCTGCAAGCATCAGGACAAGGGTTACCGCAAGGACAAGAACCAGGGTAGACAGGGGCATTTCCCAGTCTACATCTCCTAGTTTAAATTTGACAGATTTGTTCCAGTTCATTTGATTGGGATAGTAATTAATTAGGATTACCGCTTTTTTACCAGTAACCAAAGAAAATAAAGCTTGAGGTTCAATTAAGTGAGCAATGGACCGTGGACTGCCTGTGGACCGAGGTTTATCGTCTGTTGACCAATTTTATTTCTTGAGAGCGCCTTTCCAGCCCTTTTCTGCCAATTGAGCGGCAGACTCCTCCACCTTCTCACGAAGTCCTTTTTTAAATTCATCCATTTGCTTACCCACGGCAGCATCGTAAGCGCCAAGGATGGAAGCGGCGAGGATCCCTGCATTTTTTCCCCCATTCAAAGCTACAGTAGCCACAGGAATACCGGAAGGCATCTGCAAAATGGACAGGATGCTATCCCAACCATCAATGGAGTTGGAACTGTGAACCGGCACTCCAATCACAGGAAGGCTCGTCAAGGACGCCACCATCCCCGGAAGGTGCGCAGCTCCGCCAGCACCGGCAATGATCACTTTGATGCCCCGCTCGCGAGCAGATTCGGCAGAGTCTATCATCCGCTTGGGCGTGCGGTGCGCACTGACCACGGTCAATTCAAAGGCAATACCCAGTTCCTCTAAAAATTGGGCCGCTTCGGCCATAACGGGAAGGTCCGATTGACTTCCCATGATTATTCCTACCTGTGGATTCATTGCTGTGATTTGATTTTGATGAGTTCTTTGATTCGGTGCGCTTTGTCTTTTACTTCTTGAATGTCCTCTCCCAAGAGGGTTACGTGGCCCATCTTCCGGAAGGGTTTGGTGTATTTTTTCCCATAGAGGTGGATGTAGACCCCTTTTTCGGACATGGCCTCGTCCAATCCCTCCACCACTGCAGCACCTTCATATCCTGGTTCGCCGAGCAGGTTGATCATGGCCGCCGGGCAGCGCAGCGCGGTATTGCCTAGGGGCCAGTTCATCACAGCACGGAGGTGCTGCTCAAACTGGGATGTAAAGTTAGCCTCGATGGTATGGTGCCCGCTATTGTGCGGGCGGGGAGCAATTTCATTGACGAGTACTTCACCCGAATGGGTCACAAAAAGTTCGACGGCTAGGATACCAACCAAGTCCAACTTTAAGATAAGGTCTTTGGCGATAGCTTGCGCCTTTTTTTCGATTTCTGGGGAAATGCCTGCTGGCGCAAAAAGAAACTCCACCAGGTTAGCAGTAGGGTGAAAGGCACATTCTACGGCGGGATAGGCCACTACCTCCCCTTGCTTGTTGCGGGCGACGGTGACGGCAATTTCTTTGTCAAAATCAATCAACTTTTCGAGTAGCCCCGGGGCATCGAAAGCAAGATCCAAATCACCAGCCATACGCAATACTTGGACGCCTCTTCCATCGTAGCCTTCCTTTCCAAGTTTGTTGACCGCTGGCAAAAAGGAGGCATTCGCGAAGACCTCTGCCTTGTTTTCCGTCAGGATAAATTCAGCGGTAGGAATACCATGTTCCAAGTAAAACTGCTTTTGGCTTCGCTTATCTTGAATCAAGGCAAGGAGGTGGGGCTGGGGATATACTTTTTTGCCTTCATCAGCCAGTTTCTGAAGGGCCTCGGTATTTACGGCCTCAATCTCTACGGTGATCAGGTCGCAGTCTTTTCCAAAAGCATAGACGGCATCAAAATCCTTTAGGGAGCCGACCGTAAACTGCTGGGCAATGTCCTTGCAAGGGGCATTGGGATCAGGGTCCAGTATGTGGATGTCTTGGTTGTAATTGATGGCAGACTGAACCAGCATGCGGCCAAGTTGGCCTCCGCCAAGTACGCCTAAAATTGGATGTGGATGCAGGAAACCCATAGATGAGTCAAAATTAACAGATTAAACCTGAATTCGGAGCAATCCCATTCTAGAAAGCAGCGGAGTTCTAAAAATAGGTACAAAGGAGACCCAAATTGCTTCTGGGTTTTCAATCTAGTTGGATTGGTCAAACTTAATTCCCATCAACTCCATCAGCTTGTGGGCATTGAAACTCGGACAAGCCCCTTCCTTCAAGCGGTAATCAAAAAGAATATCTTGATCCAGGATTTCAGAGTGGAAGGAGTAATTCTGAACTCGCGCTTCTTTCTCCCCGAGGGCAGCCAATTCAATATCATGCGTACTAATCAGTCCAAATCCTTGGGAAGGTAAAAGTTGGGCCACCAAGGCCTCAGAACCAGAAATCCGATCTTGCGTATTCGTTCCTTTCAAAATCTCGTCGAGGAGAAAAAAGATGGGCTCCCCCTGTTCCAAACGCTGAAGGAGCGTACGGATACGGGAAAGTTCGGCATAGAACGAACTCACGCTTTCTCCGAGGTTGTCGTTATTGCGCATGCTCGTAAAGAGTTGCAAGGGTCCAAGGGTCATGCGGTCTGCAAAAGGGCGAAGACCCAAGTTGAGCAGGACCGCATTGATACCT
>SXYU01000177.1 GCA_005788235.1 Cytophagales bacterium | reverse complement strand
AGGGTTGGAAGGAGAATATTTATTTGCGTTATCCAATAAATTATTGAAAAGGTGAGTTAGGTGAAAAACATCTCCTACAATATGAGGATCTTCCATTTCGCCGACGAATTCAATTTTGCCTCCACGATTTTCTACTTGAAGGGCAAACTGATCCATACAGGCTTGAATCATAGCAGGCAGATGGATCGATTCTAGTTTAAGTTTAAACTCATTTCGGTCCAATGCAGCCGCTTGCAGCACTTTTTCGACCTGCCCCACCAATCGTTTATTTTCCTCTTTGATGATTCCTAAGTAGCGAGTTCGAAACTTATCCTGATTGTTCAACTCCGGGTCTTGCAAGGCCTCAACCGCCAGACTTACCGTCGCAAGGGGGGTTTTGAACTCATGGGTCATGTTGTTGATAAAGTCATTTTTGATATCAGAAAGGGCTTTCTGCTTCAAAATGATGCGTATCGCATAGTAAAAACAAAAAATGATGACCAAAATAAAGAAGATAGAACTGGAAATTGGAAGCCAAACCTGTCGGAATACGTGGCTGCTTTTCTCAGGAAAATACACGTAAATAAAATTGTCATTCCCAAGAATGTCATTTGGAAACAACTTGGACTGAAGCCCTTCCTTTAGCAAAACTTGGGGGTCAAGGATTTCTCCAATACCAATTAGTTTTCCCCCCTCACCCGGCTTTATTCCAAGTTCAAAATTCTCAGTAATTCCTTGCGCTACAAACTGGCTTTTCAAGAGGCGACGCAACTGTACCGTGTCAATACGATCCATAATCGCTTGCTGTCCCTCTGCAAGCTCAGAAAACGCTTGATTCATCAACTCAATCTTGATGTTGGTCTTGCGGATTTTGTCCAGCGCATCATCTGAAAGATTTACCTGAGTATCAAATTGGGGCACAATCCCTCTGTAGGGCCGAGGCTGCTCCCTAGCAAAGAGCTGTTTCTGATTTAAGTATTCCAGTTGTCTTTCCTTCTCTTGGAGCAAAATCTGCATTTCATCCGGGGTAAACATAGACGATGCCACCTCCGGAGTCATGTACGCAAAAAAGTTTTCCAGCTCCGATAAAATAGTAACATCCAGGCCTCTGGATAGCAACATTCTACGAAAGGTACTACTTACTTGAGGTACTGGCGCCATGAGTAAGGTGTCTACCATAGATGGGCGACTGTAGGTCCGACTGGTATTGATCTGCAATTCTATAGGATCAATTTTTTTGAAGATCGACTCCTTCAAGGCCGGGTCCTTGATCAGCTTGCTGAGTAGCACATCGGAAGTTTCTCCCTTCTCCAATTTTGCTACCGTTCCGGCAAGGGCTTGCAATGCATTTTGATCAAAGCGCTCCTTATTGATTCGAATCGCATTTCGTATCCAATAGTATTGAAAGCCCATCAAGCCAAAGCTGGCTAGGGACATCAACACAATAATCAAGGTAATATTGCTTTTGGACATGCTGCAAAATTAAGCGGATAGCGGGGGAAGGGGGCACTCTTAACATGTTTTAACAAGTAATCTAAAGAATCTTCTTTCATATTCCCCATTAAGCCCGTATTCTAGCAGTTCGAATTTGTTGGTTTTCTAATTACATACCCAAAAAAAGGAAGGTTCTATGCCTTCCTTTTTTATTGTTTCGGTATTTTTGCATTCCTATTCTAACTCAATCAACACGTGCTCAAGCCCACGCACATTCAAGGCGTATCCCTAGAAGACCTAGCTGTACAATTTGGAACTCCGCTATACCTCTACGATGGGGACAAAATCGTGCACCAAATCAATGCGCTTCAGCAGGCATTTGCTGCCGTTCCCATTCGAATAAAATATGCTACCAAAGCCCTTTCAAGCTTGGGAATCCTTCGCCTCATACGCAAAGCAGGCGCTGATTTAGATGCCGTATCCATCGAAGAAGTGAAGCTAGGCCTCCTTGCAGGATATACCCCTGCAGAAATCATGTATACCCCTAGCGGTGTGAGCTTTGCAGAAATCCAGGAAGCCGTTCAGATCGGAGTGATGGTCAACCTAGATAGTTTACCTCTTTTGGAGCGATTTGGACAAACCTACGGGAGCAGCGTACCCGTTTGCATTCGAATCAACCCACACATTCTTGCAGGGGGCAACCTGAAAATCTCCGTAGGGCACAAGGAAAGTAAGTTTGGGATCTCAATCGAACAGCTCCCACAAATTCTTGAACTTGTACAGCAGTACCAGATCACGGTCGTAGGCCTCCACCTGCACACGGGCTCAGACATCTTGGATGCTTCCGTTATTTTAAAGGGAGGAAAGGTCCTATTCGAAGCAGCGCTCCATTTTCCAGAACTCAAGTTTTTGGACTTTGGGGGAGGATTCAAGGTGGGCTACCACCCCGATGACAAGGCTACCGATGTGGCAGAAGTAGGACGTATTGTGGGTGAAGCCTTTCAAGCCTTTTGTGCCAAATACGGGCGTCAACTGGAGCTTTGGTTAGAGCCAGGAAAATTTCTAGTCAGCGAGGCAGGCTACTTAGTCGTCAAGACCACGGTGGTCAAGGAAACCCCCACACTGAACTTTGTAGGGGTAGATTCCGGGCTCAATCACCTCATCCGCCCCATGATGTACGATGCCTACCACCACATCTACAACCTAAGCAATCCTACTGGAGCGCTACATACCTACACCATCGTGGGCTACATCTGTGAGACGGATACCCTAGGATCACAGCGCGAACTGAATATCGTGAAAGAAGGTGACCTGCTCGTCATCCAAAATGCTGGGGCCTATGGCTTTACCATGGCCTCCAATTACAATGCCCGACTTCGCCCTGCAGAGGTACTGGTTTGGGAAGGCAAGGCTTTTCTCATTCGGGAAAGAGAGCGCTTTGAGGACCTCCTCCGCAACCAGGTTTCCATCGAATTCTAAATAGACATATAGAATTCGGCTAGAAACAAAACAGGCAGTTATCCACATTGCCAAACATTCCCGCTAAAAAAGGACTTTAGTTGATATTCCTCCTTTTTTATGGCCCATACCCTCCGCTTGATCCTCGGGGATCAGCTCAACAGTCAGCATTCTTGGTATACTAGCACCGATCCCGAAATCAGCTACCTGATGATGGAGATGCGGCAGGAAACCGACTACGTCAACCACCACATTCAAAAGGTCATTGGCTTCTTTTTGGCCATGCGCCACTTTGCCAAGGAGCTTCAGCAACAAGGACATCGGGTGATTTACCTCCGCTTAGACGATCCCGACAATAAGCAGTCACTTGCCGCCCAACTTCCCCTTTTGATAGAAAAAGAAGGCCTCACCCGATTTGAATACCAACTCCCTGACGAATTTCGGCTAGACCAACTTCTTCAATTCACCTGCGCCAGCCTAGGCATTCCTTGCCAACCGGTGGATACAGAACACTTCCTTACAAGCCGGGAGTTTTTGAATGACTTTTTCAAAGGCAAAAAGACCTTTCTCATGGAGACCTTTTACCGGGAAATGCGCAAAAAGTACCAAGTGCTCATGGATGGCAAAGAACCCATCACGGGGCAGTGGAACTACGACCAGGACAACCGGCAATCCTTAAAGAATAAAAGCCTCCTCAAAAAAGCCTATACCCATCCCAAACAGGTACACGAACTGTGCGCCATGCTAGAAAAAAGTGGCGTAAAGACCATTGGCAACATTGATGCAGAGCAATTCCCTTGGCCTACCTCTCGGCAGGAAAGCCTAGAAGTACTGGCCTACTTTTGCGAAGAATTGTTGGAGCATTTCGGTGCTTACCAAGATGCCCTGACCACCTGGGATCCATTT
>SXYU01000176.1 GCA_005788235.1 Cytophagales bacterium | reverse complement strand
CCCAGGAAAATCTTCAAGACTTTGATCAAGTCGGGCGTAAATACAGGGGCTTTGGAAGACATAAATGCTGGGCTTACACTAAAAACTCGCGATCTAGGGCATTGTTTGCCTAGCGCACGTACGAACCCGCATTCATGTCGATGGAGGTGCCCGTAGCATGATCCGCAAGACCCGAGCACAGCAGGGTAACCATTGGAGCCAAATCCTCAGGACGGGTGAGCTCGGAGAGCGCAATGTCGCGCAAGGCAAAGTCTTCCCCATACTGCGCCAAAATCTCCGCGGCCATATCCGTGCGCGTGAAGCCTGGGGCAATCAAAAATGCTTTGATTCCTTCCTTGCCGTAATGTCGCGCTATGGAGCGCATTAAGCTTACCAATGCTCCTTTGGAGGCTGCATAGGCCATGTAATCAGGCGTATCTCCTCGAAAAGCCGCTCGGGAGGAGATCATTACGATACGGCCATTGCCCTGGATTCTGGCATGATCCACAAATTCTTTACAGAGGATCCCCACAGCGGTGGTGTTGACTGCAAACACGTTTTCCCAGATTTCAAGCCAATCGGCAGTAGGAAGCGTATCTGGAGCAGCTGGAGAAATGCCCGCATTGTTGACTAGGGCGCTTATCGGACCATATTTAGCGACCAAACGCGGAATAAAACCACTTACCTCCTTGGGATTAGCCAGGTTGCAGGGCTCGAGATGGGCTTTGGTAGGAAGGTCCGCGATCACGGCCCTTGCGGCATCCTCATTGGCGTTGTAATGCAGAATCAGCTCGGCTCCCGAGGCGGATAGCTGCTGCGCAATGGCTCGGCCAATTCCACGAGAAGCACCGGTCACTAGTATTCGTTGGTTGACAAGAGAGATCTGCATGGCTTAGCGGTCAAAGTTTCGTTGAATCAGTCCCGAAATATGGGCCAAATGGTGCTCTCCATGCCAGGCATACATCAGCGTCACCTCTGCCAAGGTTTGGCTACGCTGCTTTTCGGGGTGGTAATAGGTACGTTCAAAGTCTGCTGGGCTCATGTTTTGAAGCAAATGCAGCCATTTGGCATGTACCAGACGAAGCATGTCCAGTGCATACGCTGCTGGAAGCGCTGCATCTGGCAAGTTGGCCCAGGAACCTTCGTCATAGGGCTTGATGCTTGGATTTTCCTCCGTAAGTGCATGTTTAAAGCGAAATAACGCTTGCCCATGGCTATCCGCACAGTGATGGAGCAGCTGCCTTACAGTCCAGCCTCCGGGTCGGTAAGGAGCATCTAACTGAGCTGGAGTCAACGGGCTAGCCAATATGAAAATATTGATTGGAAAATCGGCTATGCGGGTAACCGCTTTTTTAATCATTTCGAAATTAATCTCCTGCGGAATGGAGAATTTCCCGATCGGGTATTTCAGAGATTCTAAATCAATTTGCATAACTAAATAGCTTAATGACCACCAGCGGCAATGGTCGCCAAATCTACGTGTTTTGCACCACCTTCCAAAAGGGCATGCGCAGCAGAGCATAGCGTCGCTCCCGTAGTAAGAATATCGTCTACCAACAAAACCCGAAGGCCTGAGGCATGGTATCCTTTTGCTAGCACAAACACCTCTTCCACATTAGTGAGGCGCTGCAGGCGGGATTTGTTGGTTTGGGTATCCGTATATTTCCTGCGCACAAGCAGTTCTTGGTAGGGAACACCAAGCGATTTGGACAAGCCTCGGGCAAAGCATTCGCTCTGATTGTAGCCCCTACGGCTCTTTTTGAGCGGGTGCAGCGGCACGGCAACCAATACATCCCAGAGCCCTACAAAACCATGATGCAACAAGCTAAGGCCATATAGGCGCCCCAGCTCTTCCCCGATTTCAGGCTTGTTTTTGTATTTAAGTAGGTGGAGTAGCGCTTGGCTTTTCCCTTTTTTAGTAAAGCGCAAAAAAGCCATTACTCGGTGCACCGGCATTAAGCCCTGCAACTTAGAGGTAAGCTCATTGTCAAAAGGATGGAGATGAAAGTTGGCTCGAGGCAACATTCCTTGACAGATTGTACACAAACAGGGCTCAAAATCGAAAAGCGCCTGTTTACAGTCCGGGCAATTGCGGGGGAAAATAAGATCAATAAAGTCTTTCCAAAAAAATAATCGCATAGCAGGAAATCAGGTTAGCCTCCAATGGTTTGATATGCAGTATATTTACCCTTTGGACGCACAAAAAGATTAAGATAATGAATCTAATAGAGGAATTCAATGACTACCGGAGCAAAATGAACGAACGCATCTTGGCGGAAGACAACAAGGTGATTAAGCGTTTTTTCAATTTGGATACCAATACCTACGCAGCAGGCGAGATTGATATCAGAACCAAGGAAATGATTGGCTTAGCCTGTTCTATGGTCTTGCGTTGCGACGATTGCATCAAGTACCATTTGGGAAAGTCCTTTGAGGCCGGTGTAGGCCGTAAGGAGGTCTTTGAAGTCCTATCCATTGCCATGGTCATCGGGGGATCGATCGTGATTCCACACCTTCGTCGTGCGGTAGAGTATTGGGAGGAGCTTGAAAAACAAGCCAGTAAAGATGTTTAAACGAGATTTAGACCTTGAAAAACGCTGGGGCCGCCTGTTAGATGGACTTCAACAAACCATCGGCAAGAAACCCAATGATTTGAATGGTGTGCTTTTCTTAATCGGTATCCAGGAATTAGGACAAGGCACACGTCCATTTACAAAAGAGCAGAAGCAAGACCTGATGCACATTGCAGTATGCAAGGTGCTCAGCTATGCTGGATTTTATACCTTAGATTTTGTGGATCAAGAAGGTTGGCCACACTGGAAGTTGACCAAAGAGTTGCCACACTTTGACCTCTTGGAACAAGAAAAATTACTAAAACTGCAGGTTTTAGAGTATTTTGAAAAGGAATATCAATTGGAAATTTGATGAAACTAATTTCTTACAACGTGAACGGGATTCGAGCTGCGATGAACAAGGGTTTTGTGGACTGGCTAGCCAAAGAATCACCAGATGTCATTGGTTTACAGGAGATTAAGGCCTTGGAGTCTGATGTTGATTTTCGGATTTTCCACGACCTAGGCTACCAAGTCTACTGGTATCCTGCTGTAAAAAAAGGGTACAGCGGCGTCGCCATCTTGAGTAAGGTAGCCCCTAAGACTGTACATTACGGCATGGGAGTATCCGCGTACGACGATGAAGGCCGAGTACTTCGTGCAGAATTTGATGGATTTTCCTTTATTTCTGCCTATTTCCCATCAGGTACTACGGGCGATGTGCGTCAGGACTTCAAATACGACTTCCTAGACGACGTATATGGCTTCATGCAAGACTTGAAAAAGGATCAAGAAGCCTTGATCTTGAGCGGAGATTACAACATTTGCCACAAGGCCATCGACATACACAATCCCATTTCGAACAAAAACACCTCAGGCTTCCTTCCAGAAGAGCGAGCCT
>SXYU01000175.1 GCA_005788235.1 Cytophagales bacterium | reverse complement strand
TTATTTTGTCATCAGTATTTCGCCCATGGCTCTCCCATTGGCCATGTTGCTATCAAGCTTGATGGCATTCGGGAATTTAGGAGAGCATTTTGAATTGACTGCAATCAAGGGAAGTGGCATTTCACTTACTAGAGCCATGCGACCCATCGGCATATTTGCTGTGGGTTTGACTATTTTGGCTTTTTTATCCAATAATTACCTCGTACCTAAAGTCAACCTCAAGACATTTTCCCTGCTCTACGATATCCGAATGAAAACGCCCTCTCTTGATATCAAGGAGGGGGTATTTTACTCAGGCATCCCAAATTTCAGCATCAAAGTCAATCAAAAACTGGATGATGTTCGTCTGAAGGACATTATTATCTATAACCATGCGGAAGGGCAGGGTAACCTCAATGTAACAATGGCTGATTCGGGAAGGATGGAAACTTTCAACAACGACACCTACTTGCGCATGACGCTGTATGCTGGCCAAAGTTACAAGGAGTCAAGATCTACTCGAGGAATTTCTGAAGCACCCGTAGAGTTTTCAAGAACTGCATTCAAAGAGAATGTTATGGTTTTTGATTTGGCTGCCTTTCAATTGAATCGTACACCTGAAAACCAATGGTCTACAAATCGTGCTATCAAAACAATTGAAGAAATTCGGTATGGTTTGGATTCCATCCATTTGGTAGTGAATGATCTAAAATATCAAAATTTTATCACTGCAGCGAGTATTTATCCTTTTTTCACCAGAAACAAAAATATTGATCCTTCACAAGAGATCTTAGAAGAAAAGGCACGATTCGACACCTTGCGAAGAGTTCGTATTCTGCAAGAACAAGCTTTGGCGAACAGTATAGATTCTGTAAATCAAGAAGTTTTGATTGATACGAGCATCAGCCAATTGCCTGAATCGGCAGTAAGTCAAGCAGCTCCCGTGGAGCTTGTAACGGAGCAAAAGGAATCTGAAGTTTCGATACAAAAAAAGTTGAAAGCCAAGCAATTTGTTCAAAACGATTCAATTGTCTCCGAACAACCCAAAGTGGATAGCCAAACGATATTTGTAGGGAATTCTCTTAAAGTTATGCGAACTAAGCCACTAACAGCCCAGGAGAAAGAACTTCTTGATTCCATGTTTTACGAGAGAGGTTACCTCAGCAATGCCCTCACATTAGCACTAAATAATTCTAGAAACCTCAAAAATTCTTTTGATGTGAAAAAAAGCCAAGTAGAAGGGCAATTACGCGAGTTTAGACGCTACGAAATTGCATGGTATCAAAAATACAGTCAGGCCATTGCTTGCTTTGTCATGTTCCTCATTGGTGCGCCTTTAGGTGCTATAATCAAGAAAGGAGGGCTGGGACTTCCGGTTTTGATTTCTATTCTATTCTTTATTTTATTCTACATGCTCACCATAACAGGGGAGAAGTGGGCTAAGGAAGGAGTGGTAGATTCACTTCTAGGAACTATTTTTTCAAATCTTTGCTTACTTCCATTTGGGTTGTTTTTCCTGAGACAAGCAAGAAAAGATGCACGATTATTTGAATCTGACTTTTATGACGGCCTACTAAAATGGCTGCGTAAATTTGTGCCATCGACTCGTTCTATTTGACTTTTTTGTTTCAAAATTGAATTTTAACCCTTACCTTTGTGATTGTTTTATAAAATTTAGCTAAACATGTATTTAACACCAGAGAAAAAACAAGAGTTGTTTAAAAATCATGGACGGTTAAAATCTGCTACTGATACAGGATCTCCTGAATCCCAGATTGCCCTCTTTACACACCGAATTCAGCATTTGACTGAGCATTTGAAGTCAAATAAAAAAGACCACTCTACGCGATTGGGATTGATGAAGCTGGTTGGAAAGAGAAGAAGTCTTCTAGACTACCTCCATAAAAGAGAAATCGAGCGCTACAGATCAATTATCGCTGAGCTCGGAATCAGAAAATAACTCGGAAGTAGGGTTCTCTTCGTTGAGAACCTTACTTTTTTTCTTTTTTTAGCGGCAAGCCTTTATTTTTTATTATTAAGAATTAATTCAACACATTGATATGTTACCAAATTTGATAACCAAGACCATTACGCTTCAGGATGGTAGAGAAATTAGTATAGAAACCGGCGCTTTAGCCAAACAGGCAGATGGTTCGGTTGTGGTGCGGATGGGAAAAGCGATGCTTTTGGCCACTGTGGTTGCCAAGAAGGATGCTTTAGATGGGGTAGATTTTTTGCCTTTGTCCGTAGATTACCAAGAAAAATTTGCTTCTTCTGGAAAAATCCCAGGTGGATTTTTGAAAAGAGAAGGGAAACTTTCTGACTACGAGGTACTCATCAGTAGAATCGTCGATCGTGCGATTCGTCCTATTTTCCCAGACGATTACCATGCAGATACGCAAGTCATGATTACTTTGATGTCTCATGACGAAGAGGTACTTCCAGATGCACTTGCTGGCCTTGCTGCATCAGCTGCTTTGGCAGTTTCTGATATTCCATTTAATGGTCCTATTTCCGAAGTTCGTGTTGCTAAAATTGACGGGAAATTGGTTATCAATCCGAAGCCAGTAGATTTAGCAAAAGCTACCTTGGAGTTTATTGTTGCAGGTTCTTTGGATTTCATTTTGATGGTGGAAGGAGAAGCTTCTGAAATTCAAGAGGATGAAATGGTAGAAGCAATTCAATTTGCGCACGAAGAAATTAAAAGACATTGCCAAGCACAGGTTGAATTAACCAAGTTGGTAGGCAAAGAACAAAAAAGAGCCTACAGCCACGAGAAAAGTGATGCTGGGCTCTACGAACACATGAGAGCAGCCACTTATGGAAAGCTTTTCGACGCCGTGAACCGCCAAATCGCTAACAAGAACGAACGCTCTAGTTTGGTGAAAGAAATTAAAGAAGAATATGTAGCCAACCTAGGTGATAATCAGGGATTTGAGACTAGCTTAATCGGCCATTATTTTCATAAGATTCACAAGGAAGCTGCTCGTAACCTAACATTAGAAACGAAGAAGCGTTTGGACGGAAGAAACCTAGACGAAATCAGACCTATCTGGTCTGTAGTTGACTACCTCCCCTCTGCACACGGTTCTGCCGTGTTTACTCGTGGAGAAACTCAATCTGTCACTACCTGTACTTTGGGTACAAAGATGGACGAGCAAATGATTGATGGCGCTGTTATTTCAGGTTACAACAAGTTTTATCTGCACTACAACTTCCCAGGATTTTCTACTGGTGAGGTAAAGCCCAACAGAGGAGTAGGTAGAAGAGAAGTAGGTCATGGCAATCTGGCCATGCGCGCATTGAAAAAGGTATTGCCTCCAGATACTGAAAACCCATATACGATTCGTATTGTTTCTGATATTTTGGAATCCAACGGTTCCTCATCCATGGCTACCGTTTGTGCGGGATCTTTGGCACTGATGGATGCAGGTGTTCAGATTAAGGCGCCTGTTACAGGTATTGCTATGGGAATGATTTCCGATGCAAAAACAGGAAAATATGCAATTTTATCCGATATTCTCGGAGACGAAGATCACTTGGGAGACATGGATTTCAAAGTAACTGGTACTGAAAAGGGAATCACTGCCTGTCAGATGGACTTGAAAGTAGAGGGCTTAGATTACTCCGTTTTGAAAGAAGCCCTACACCAGGCAAAAGCTGGTCGACTTCATATTTTAAAGGAAATCACCAAGACCTTGGCTGCTCCGAAGGCGGACTTAAAGCCGCATACACCTCGTTCCTTCATGATGTGGATTCCCAAAGAATTGATTGGCGCAGTGATTGGACCTGGAGGAAAAGTAATTCAAGAAATTCAAAAGGATACTGCTACTACGGTAGTCATTGAAGAAATCGACAACCAAGGAAAAATTAATATTTATTCTGCCAACCAAAGTAACATGGATGCAGCGATAAACAGAGTGAAGGCTATCGTGGCTCAGCCAGAAATTGGAGAGGTATATACTGGGAAAGTAAAAAATATTCAAGCTTTTGGTGCGTTTGTGGAATTTATGCCAGGAAAAGATGGTTTACTTCATATATCCGAGATCAAGTGGGATCGACTAGAGAGTATGGATGGCGTGTTGGAACCTGGAGAAGAGATTACTGTCAAGTTAATTGATGTGGATAAGAAAACTGGTAAATTCAAATTGTCAAGAAAAGTCTTACTACCTAGACCTGAGAGATCAGCACCAAGTGCCTAATTAGATTAGGTTTCTAATTATATAAACGAAATAACTCACCCCTATTATTTAATTCATCCTGAATGAGGCAGCTAAAGATTAGCAAGCAGATCACAAACAGAGAATCACAATCTCTTGACAAGTATCTTCAAGAGATCGGAAAAGTAGATCTGTTGACAGCCGATGAGGAGGTTGTATTGGCAAAAAGAATCCGAGAAGGCGATCAGCTTGCTTTGGAGAAATTGACAAAAGCTAACCTTCGATTTGTGGTTTCTGTAGCAAAGCAATACCAAAACCAAGGCCTGTCCTTAGGAGATTTGATCAATGAAGGAAACTTGGGATTGATTAAAGCTGCGCAGCGTTTTGATGAAACAAGAGGCTTCAAGTTTATTTCCTATGCAGTATGGTGGATTCGTCAATCCATCCTTCAAGCATTAGCAGAGCAATCACGAATTGTTCGTCTCCCTTTAAATAGAGTAGGATCTTTGAATAAAATTTCAAAGACTTTCAGTGAGTTGGAGCAGAAATTTGAGCGTGAGCCTTCTCCAGAGGAATTGGCGGAAGTGCTCGAAGTGTCTGCTTCTGAGGTAGTTGATACCATGAAAATATCTGGTCGTCATGTCTCCATGGATGCTCCTTTTGTTCAAGGTGAAGAAAATAGCCTTCTTGATGTACTGGAAAATGATGGAGATGAAAAGCCTGATGATGGGCTAATGACCGATTCCTTACGGAAAGAAGTACAACGTGCTTTGTCTACCTTAACCTCTAGAGAAGCGGATGTTATCACCCTTTATTTTGGATTAAATGGGGAACATGCCATGACCTTAGAGGAAATTGGAGAGAAATTTAACCTTACCCGAGAGAGGGTGAGGCAGATTAAAGAAAAAGCAATTCGGAGGTTGAGGCATACCTCTCGAAGCAAAACCCTCAAACCATATTTAGGATAGATAATCAGAAGGGGGCCTTTGCCCCCTTTTTTATTTCACACTAGTTCAGTTTTGAATTACAGCTAAACATTGTTTGCTAGATGTGACTCCTATTACTTAATTCACCATTGAGCCTAATATGCCATTAAAATGAACCAAGAAATCGAACACGTAAAAGTATTAATTATTGGATCAGGACCTGCCGGCTATACGGCTGCCATCTATGCTGCTCGTGCTGGAATGTTACCCGTATTATATACTGGGGGTCAGCCTGGAGGTCAATTGACAATCACTACAGATGTAGAGAACTATCCAGGATATCCCGAGGGAATTATGGGACCTGAGATGATGGAAGATTTTAGAAAACAAGCCGAACGATTTGGTACTCAAGTTCGGTATGGATTAGTGACCAAAGTTGACTTTAGTGCTCGCCCTCATAAAATTATTGTAGATGACCAGAAAACTATTCTAGCAGAAACTGTACTCATCAGTACGGGGGCATCGGCGAAGTGGTTGGGACTGGAAAGTGAAACTCGTCTAAATGGCAGAGGTGTATCTGCTTGTGCTGTTTGCGACGGTTTTTTCTTTAGAGGACAAGAAGTCGCCATTGTTGGTGCGGGCGATACGGCTTGTGAGGAAGCCTCTTACCTAGCTAATATTTGTTCAAAAGTCTACATGATCATTCGTCGGGATGAAATGAGAGCTTCTCAAATTATGCAAAATCGTGTAAAGAATAATCCAAATATTGAAATCCTTTGGAATACCGAGACGCAAGAAATATTGGGGGAGGACGAAGTGAAGGGCATGCGAATTTTGAACACAAAAACAGAAAAAATTTCTGAAATTTCAATTTCTGGCTTCTTTGTTGCTATAGGTCATCAACCTAATACAGAAATTTTCAAAGAATTCATTAAGATGGATTCTGCTGGATATATAATAACTATTCCAGGAACAACGAAAACCAATGTTGAGGGAGTTTTTGCCTGTGGTGATGCACAGGATAACGTTTACCGACAAGCTGTAACTGCTGCAGGCACAGGTTGTATGGCTGCTTTGGACGCAGAGCGTTTCCTTGGTTCCATTGAAAACTAGCAAACTAGATTAATGAAGTTGATTTTTAGATTGGTTTTGAGTTTACTTGTGTCCTTATCATTTTTAAAGGCAGAAGGTCAGGTATTCCCTAAAATAATTAAGAAAAACGTAGGCACCCCTAGTAGCAGTCAGGAAAGGAAGAATATTGAACTTCGAAATTTTGATGAAATTGGATATCTGAAATCTTTATCTACCTATACAGATTCTTTATTGTTTCAGGATGTCGTTAACCTTTCAAAAACTAAATCTGTTATTGCTGAAGAGTCCTTTTCTATCAATTGGGCACCGACAAATGAGGTCGTTAAAATTTCTGACCAAATTCAAATCGATAGTGTTTGGGTTACGGCATTTGATTATTATTCTAAATGGGATTCTCATAATGTGGACATTTATGATTTTGAAGTAAATCAAATAAAGGATTCTATTCTTTTGACTTTATATAATTTAGAGGTGGGTGAATCTTGGAATATGCCTCTGGTAAAAACAATTGCTACCTCTGGATTTGGTCCAAGATGGGGAAGAATCCATTACGGAGTGGATATTAATTTGCGTATGGGTGAAGCCATTTATTCTACTTATGATGGTATAGTCAGAGTAAAAGGATTTGACCGAAATGGTTGGGGATATTATTATTTGGTAAGGCATAAAAATGGTATAGAAACCCTGTATGGCCATTTATCAAAGCATATTGCTGAACTAGGTGACGAAGTAAAAGCAGGTGATTTATTGGGTCATGGAGGTTCAACAGGTAGAAGTACTGGGCCACACCTTCACTATGAAGCTCGGTACCAGGGATTGGCATTTAACCCAAATCAAATTTTTGATTTCCAAAAAATGGAGCCTGTAACACGCATTTTAGCAATTACTAAGAACTTATTTAGTATTTATTCAAGTTCTCAATCTGTGCCAAACAGAGGAACTTCAACACGCTCAGCGGCTTACCACAAGGTAAAAAATGGTGAAACTTTAGGTTCTATTGCAAGAAAATATAGGGTAAGCATTTCTCAAATCACGAGGCTAAATGGAATTTCTACTCGTTCAATTCTACGAATTGGACAGAGTTTACGTGTTAAATAACTTCCTGCTTATGCTTAAATTAGATATCCTTGTACTAGCTGCGCATCCAGATGATGCGGAATTAGGTTGCTCGGGAACGATTGCTTCCCAGGTAGCCAAGGGCCACCAAGTAGGCATTGTCGATTTGACTCATGGAGAAATGGGCACCAGAGGAACTCCGGAACTCAGGCTTCAAGAAGCTGCGCATGCGGCAGAGTTGTTGGGACTTGCAGTTCGTGAAAATATGGGCTTTAAAGATGTGTTTTTTAAGGACGATAAAGAGCACCAACTGAAATTGATTCAAGTTATTCGTAAATATCAGCCAGAGATTGTTCTTGCAAATGCAGTTTCAGATCGCCATCCAGATCACGGAAAGGGTTCTAGTTTAGCTACAAATGCCTGTTTTATGAGTGGCTTGAGTAAAATTGAAACCTGGAATAAAGGAGTGAAGCAAGCACCTTGGCGGCCCAAGTTTGTATACCACTACATTCAAAACAACTACATTCATCCAGATTTTATTGTTGATATCTCCGCATATTGGGACAAGAAAGTAGCAAGCATCGCTGCTTTTGGATCCCAGTTCTATAATCCGGAAAGTCAGGAACCTGCAAGTTTTATTTCTTCACCAGAATTTTTACCATTTATTGAGTCTCGGGCAAGGGAATTTGGACACCGTATTCAAGTAAAATATGGAGAAGGATTTACAGTAGAACGGGTTATTGGAGTTTCTGACCTTTTTGATCTGAAGTAATTAAGGAGCCAATCTTACTTTTTTCCAAACAGATTTCTCTTCCAATTGGTAGCAAATCCTGTCATGCAAGCGGCTAGGTCGGCCTTGCCAAAATTCAATCCGATGGGGGAGTAGTCTATATCCTCCCCAATGTACGGGTCTTTGGATTGGAGTTTCTTTAAATTCTTCTTCCAACCTTTTCTGGGATTCCTCAATTACCGATCGATCGATGATTTCCTGGCTTTGTGGAGATGCCAAAGCACCAATTTGTGAACTAATAGGTCTAGAAAAAAAGTAGGTATCCGATTCCTTTTCAGTGATTTTTCCAACTGTACCCACTACACGAATTTGCCGTTCAATTTCTGGCCAGAAAAAGGTAAGCGAAGCTTTCGGTGAAGCCGCCAATTCCTTTCCTTTTGAACTCTCATAGTTAGTGAAAAACACAAACCCCTCATCCAATTCTTTAAGTAGGACAATTCTAGCATTTGGAAAACCATCTTCTGAGATCGTAGAGAGACACATCGCGTTCACCTCTAAGGCTTCAGCTTGAATAGCCTCATCCATCCATCTTCTAAACTGTAGTAGAGGGTCACTATCCACATCCTGGATTTCCAATTTCTTTAGGGTATAATCTTTTCTAATATCTGCAAGTATCATGGATGATTTCGTTAATAAGAAAACTTTTAAGGTATCAAAACTTGGCATTCAGCAATCAAAAATTAAATTTAAGGAATCTTAAACTACTTTTCTATATGAATCAGCATAGGAATCAGAACCCTCAAGCTGGAGACTTATTACTTTCAGAACCTTTTTTGAAAGACGATAATTTTAGCAGAGCTGTGATTTTACTTTGTGAGCATGAGGAAGGCATTGGTAGTGTAGGCTTTGTGATGAATAAGCCTTCTATTTTAAGCTTAGGTGATTTGGTAAGTGAGTTGGATTTTTTGGATGCTGACGTATTTGTGGGAGGCCCAGTGGAGCAAAACACACTTCATTTTGTTTATTTTGGCATTCAACTGATGGAGGAAAGTAAACCTATAGGAAATGGCGTTTGGTGGGGAGGTGATTTTTCAGACTTAATTCAACTCATCAATTCAAAAAAAATAAACTTAAGCCAAGTACGCTTTTTTATAGGATATAGCGGCTGGAGTCCTGGACAACTTACCGCGGAGCTATCGGCGCAATCCTGGATTGTGTATTCAGACCCCTGGTCTCAGGAACTTTTTGCTAATTCTTCCGATCAGCTGTGGAGATCTCTAATGAAAAGTATGGGAGGAGACTTTGAAATTCAATCAAATTATCCAATTGACCCACGATTAAATTAGGCAAAATGCCTACATTTGCGCATATTGAAAAATATACGTGTTGTTTTTTATGGCTAAGAAAAGTAAAGAACTGTCTGAAGAAGACAAGGTGACCGAAACCCCAAAGAAAGGGACGAAAGGTAAAAAGGTTGTTGCGGAGCAAACTTTAGTTACAGATTCACTGGATCAGGTAACACTTGTGGAAGTGTTAGATACTCCTACTGAACCTCCGGTTCAAGATGGTGAAGAGGTAACGAAGGTAGAAGTGGAGCAGACTGATTCCATCTCAATTCTTTTGGAGAGTAGTCCAGAGGTGGGGGAATCAAGCGTAGAAGAAGAACAGGTACCAATCGATTTATCAGGTTTATCTAAAGTTGATTTGCTTGATTTGCTCAAAGCGAAATTAAGTCAGGGGGTTTCTGCCAAACTAGATAAGTTTGTTCATGAGCTCAAGGCAGCATTTGAGGAGCTATTTGTAAAGGAGCGTGAAGAAGCTTTGCAGCAATTTTTAGGAGAGGGTGGATCTGCAGATGATTTTTCTTTCAGAGGATCAGAAGTGGATAAGGCATTCAATGCACTCTTTAATGATTTCAGAAGTCAGTTAAATTCAATACGCAAAGAAGCGGATAGACAGAAAGAGAAGAATTTACAGGCGAAAACCGAGTTACTCAATAAGTTGAGGGATCTTGTAGATGGGGAAGAAACTACCTTGAGTATGTCTGCTGTAAAATCTATTCAAGAAACTTGGAAGACCATTGGACCGGTGCCTTTGGCACAGAATAAAAACCTTTGGGCTAGTTTTAATGCATTAATGGACCGTTTCTATGACAATAGAAGCATCTATTTTGAATTGAAGGAATTAGATAGAAAGAAAAATCTAGAAAGTAAATTAGAACTATGTGAGAAGGCTGAAGCTTTAAAAGGGGTTGAAGATCTCAAAGAGGCAATCCGAATACTAAATGAGCTTCATGAGGAATTTAAACACCTAGGTCCTGTTCCTCGCGAGGAGCAAGAGCAGGTTTGGGTTCGTTTTAAAACTGCTTCTGATGTCATATATGACCGAAGAAAAGAATTTTTTGATGGTCAGAAAGATATAATTAAAAAGAACCTTGCTGAAAAAGAGGCATTGATTGTTAGCTTAACACCTTTTGGAGAATACAAAGCTGATCGAATTAAAGATTGGAATACAAAGACCAAGGAAATCCTAGAAATTCAAAAAGCTTGGGAAAAAATTGGAGCGATTCCTAAAGAAGCAGGTAAAGATATCAATAAAGCATTTTGGACCTTGTTTAAGCAATTCTTCCACAATAAGAATTTATTTTTCAAGGAACTGGATGAAGTGAGGGCGTTGAATCAGAAGAAAGCGGAGGAACTGATTGCACAGGCTGAGGAACTAAAGGATAACACCAATTGGCAAGCCACTGCCAATCAGTTGGTGAAGTTGCAGCAGGAGTGGAAAAAATTAGGACCCACTCCAGAAAAGAATAGAGATTCATTGTATAAAAAATTCAAGGAAGCCTGCGATACTTTCTTTGAAAACAGACGTACCTCAACCAAGGATTCCAATACAG
>SXYU01000174.1 GCA_005788235.1 Cytophagales bacterium | reverse complement strand
TCTCACCACGAGATGCTTGTATTCTTATGTATCTATGGAGTTAGGAAGCATCCAACAGTATTTTTTCGAGGTGCTTGATCAAAAATCAAGGCTAAACCTTCTTCAATTTATTCCAACAAATTGAATTTTTAAAGTTTCTGCATGCTGAAGCTATTGGGATGCAAACCCATAATTGCTATTCACTACTTGGTAAAGGCAGACGGAAAGTAAGGATTCGAATACCTCCAACTTTTTGGTGCTAGCCCAAATACAGAAAGGTTTTTTTGTAATCCACCTCTACCCCACCCTCGATTCAGAAAACAAATCGTAGGCAGCCACGAGCAGCTGTTGCGCGGGAGAAGTGCCGTATTTTTCATAACCTTGGATGGCGGCACGGTTTTCTACATACACGGGCAGGTATTCCTGCTCCAGGTCATCCCAGAGGACCAAGAGGTATTCGTAGGGTATTCTGCTTGCACGCCCCTTTTCTAGCCAAGCCATAAATTGATCCTCATTTAGGGGTTTGGGGTATTCCGAACTATTAAACACGAGCTATCGCCTTTTTTACTTTTGGAATCACCTCTTCACCAATCAGGGCGATGGTCTCGCTCAACTGCTGATGACTCAACCCAGCATTGTCTAGCTGGAAGGTAAACCGGTCTATCCCTCCCCAAGATTCACTGTGGCGCAAAATTTTCTCCGCCACCTCATCTGAATCCCCTACTAGATAAGCTCCTCGAGGAGCATTTTGGGCTTCAAAGTGCCCGCGGGTAACAGGCGGCCAACCGCGCTCCTTGCCAATACGGGTGAAGGTTTCGGCATAGCCTGGATAGTAATTTTCCACCGCTTCCTCGTGCGTATGTGCTACATAGCCCAGGGAATGCAATCCCACCTTTAAGTCTTCCTGTGCAAAGCCGGCCTTATCTCCCGCTTCCCGATAGAGATCAATCAAGGGACGGAACCGGTGCGTCTCCCCACCAATCACTGCCACCATCAGCGGAAGTCCTAGGGAACCCGCCCGCACAAAGGATGCAGGAGTACCTCCCACACCCAACCAAATGGGCAACTTAGTTTGCATGGGTCTCGGATAGATCGCTTGCTCCTGCAAGGCGGGGCGAAATCTTCCTCTCCAGGTCACTACTTCTTGCTCATTTAGCTGCAAGAGTAAATCCAACTTTTCTGCAAACAAGGCATCGTAATCTTGGTAATTCAAACCAAAAAGTGGGAATGCCTCTGTAAAAGAACCCCTACCTACGACCAGTTCGGCACGGCCCTGGGAAATTAGGTCTAACGTAGCAAACTGTTGGAAAACGCGCACCGGATCTGCCGCGCTCAGCACCGTCACAGCGCTACTCAAGCGAATTCGAGTGGTGCGAGCTGCAGCAGCTGCCAAAATCACCGAGGTAGCGGAATCCAAAAATTCCTTTCGGTGATGCTCTCCGATGGCAAATACATCGAGTCCTTTTTCATCAGCGAGCTGAATGCGATCTAGTAAATCCAGTAAAGCATCTTGCGCAGTCCCGATGGGATTACCATGATCATCTGTAACAAAAGCTGCAAAGCTATCTATTCCAATTTCCATGGTATAAACCTAGGTAGTCTTCACTAAATACCCAAGCAATCGGCTAGCATCAAACGGCTTATTGCTTATTTTAGGAGTTGAAAAAAGGTGTTTTTGTACCCATGAATCCCCAAATCTTGATCGATATCGTCACCCACACCATGCCTTTTGGCAAATACAAGGGACGCCTACTCTGTGACATCCCCGAAGATTACCTAGTTTGGATGTATAAAAAAGGCTTTCCAGCTGGCAATCTAGGGATGTGCCTCAATACCTTGTATGAAATCCGACTGAATGGATTAGAGGAGCTCATCAAAGAAGTAAAACTCGGTATCCAAGACAATAAGCACTAGCTTAGCTATCGATTTAGAATCCAATCCTCATATAAGATTTGAAAGGCTTTACGGATTACAATGTTAAATCCATCCTCATAGGTTGGGTCACAGCCATTACTAACAACCACAAACCCGTATTTTTCCTCTGGATTAAAAAACATCCCGCTGTAAAGCCCGTAAGCCGACCCAGTATGCCCCTTTAGTAGTATATCAGGTAGTAAAGTTGTTGTTTGCCTTATTCCTAGGCCATAATTTTTCCCTTCAAAAACAGGGGTCTGCATGCGTTGAGAACTCTGCTCAGTAAGTATCCGCACCGAT
The DNA here is from genome assembly GCA_005788235.1 of Cytophagales bacterium. GTDB lineage: Bacteria > Bacteroidota > Bacteroidia > Cytophagales > Cyclobacteriaceae > Algoriphagus. The sequence continues at coordinate 2,827 of SXYU01000174.1, read as the reverse complement.
TCAAATTTTCCCAAATTCATGTGCATAATCATGTATTTAGCGAGATCTGGCACAGTGATTTTCATTCCTCCCGTCGGGGAAAAAAGAGGGGTGCTATAACCTAAAATATAGTTGGAGTCCTCCAAATTCTTAGAGGCATAGGCTATAGCGGTATAGTTAAATTTGGACTGCCTCCTGTCGTAGGCATATATCTTGGCAAACCTATAACTATCCAGTTCGTCCACGTTGTAGCCTCCATAGATTTTTAAGGGATCTAGGATGTTCTTCTTTACATACTGATCGATTCTTGTTTCCGAAACCCGCTCCAAAATCGCTCCTGCCAAATTAAAGTTCAAGTTGCAGTACTGGTAACCCATTCCTGGCTCGTAAGCATTGTACGCCTTGGCCCAAGAGCCATTTTTTGCAGGATGAATAGCGTCCAAGGTAAAATACCCCTCTTGGTCATTAATACTGGAAGTATGCGAAAGGAGCATCCCTAGGGTAATTACCGTGTTGGGAAATTTCGGATTCCGAATTTTAAAACCTACCAATTCGCTCACATCAGCATCCAAGGAAAGTTGATTTTTCTCGACCAACTGAAGTATTGCTGTCGCGATAAAAGACTTGGAAATGGAAGCGATTCGAAAGAGATCTGTAGTTTGTAGCGGAATTTTTCCTTCCTCTTTCCAACCCAAAGCTTGGGTATGCACCACCTTGCCCTCCTTAACCACCGCCACAGAAAGTCCCATCACGGGGTAGTCTTTCATGAGTTGGGTAAGCCGCTGGGTGCTGGCCTCCTGTGCGTTTAAAGAAATAACATTAGAGAGGAATAAAACGAAAAAAAGGACTCTAAAATTCTTCATAGAAAGTCTATTTTTAGAAAAATAAAATGGAAGATACACAATCCAAAAAGTTTCCATCAATCAAGTGTATCAAAATTTAAAACTAATTCTCTAGTGGCTCAACCCAACCCCCAAATTGACCAATTCCTCCTTGAAGGATGCATGCGCTGCTCTTTGGGCGCTACACCGGCCTGCAAGGTGCTACTTTGGACAGATATACTAGAGTTTTTGCGACAACTGATCTTGGAAACGAAACTCCAAGAAGAACGAAAATGGGGCATGCCCACCTACACGCTCAACGGAAAAAACGTGGTCATCTTAGGAGTGTTTAAGGAATCTTGTGTATTGAGTTTTCTTAAAGGTGAACTATTGGAAGATCCTTTCCAGCTTTTAGAACGCCCAGGACCTAATTCCCAGAAAAGTCGTTTTATTCGCTTTACCCAGCTATCCCAAGCTCAAGAAATCGAAGATGAAATCAAGGAATACCTCCTCCAGGCAATCGAAGTGGAACGATTAGGAAAAAAAGCCAGCGCCAAGCCCGTTATTCCAGTGCTACCCGAAGAACTCCTCCAAAAATTTGCGGAGCATCCAGGCCTAGAGTCCGCATTTCTTGCGCTTACTCCAGGCAGACAACGGGGCTATGTGATCCACTTCTCAGAAGCGAAACAATCCACCACACGCCTCAACCGGATTGAAAAGTGCTTACCCAAGATTTTTGCAGGAAAAGGAATGTTGGATTAATTCAACGGTATTTGGAAATTTTTACCCATTGTAATCTTAGCAATTACCTGCGTTCTTTGTAGAAGCAAGAATATTCCTAGTCACCATGTCCAAAGCCACGCTTATCCAGCAAGTAACCCTCGTCAACGAAGGCAAAATAAAAGTTGCCGACGTCCTGATCGAAGGGGAACGCATCCAAAAAATTGGCTCCATACCTGCACAAATGGAATATCAGATCGTAAATGGCCGCGGCAAGTACTTGTTCCCTGGCGTGATCGACGGACAGGTACACTTTCGTGATCCAGGACTCACCCACAAGGCAGATCTCACGAGCGAAAGTAAGGCAGCCATCGCCGGTGGAGTCACCTCCTTTATAGAGATGCCCAACACCCGTCCAAATACCTTGACCCTCGAACTTTGGGCTGACAAACACCAGCTAGCTTCCACAAAATCCTTGGCCAACTATGGCTTCTTGCTGGGCATCACCGCCGACAACCTGGACGAGGTCATCCAATGGGACACCTCCAAGCACCTGGCCATCACGGACGATGGGCTTTATTTTACGGGAAAGGGAAACATTCTCGCGGATCAGCCGGCCATGTTGGAGAAACTTTTTGCAGCGCACAAAGGACTGATCGCCATCCACTCTGAGAAGGAGGAAATAATTGAGAAAAATGAGGAAATCTACCGTGAAAAATACGGAGAAAATGTTCCCATCGCCTGCCACCCCTTGATTCGAAGCGAACAAGCCTGTTACGAGGCGACCGAGCGAGCCATCGGCCTTGCCGAAAAGCATGGGGCCAGATTGCATATCCTCCACCTGAGCACAGCCAAAGAAACGGATCTTTTCCGCAACGACATTCCGCTGGAATCGAAAAACATCACCACTGAAGTTTCGGTGCACCACCTCTGGTTTACGGACCAAGACTATGAGAGACTAGGCGCCCTGATCAAGTGGAACCCAGCCATCAAAACCCAAAAAGACAAGGATGGGCTACTCGCTGCGCTCCTTGATGATCGCATCGACATCATCACCACCGACCATGCCCCACATACTTTGGAAGAAAAGCAAAAGCCCTACTTCCAATCCATGTCGGGCGCTCCTTTGGTACAGCACTCTCTCAACTGTCTCCTTGAATTTTACACACAAGGCAAAATCAGTCTGGAGAAAATCGTGGAGAAAATGTGCCACAATCCCGCCATCCTCTACCGCATTAAGGAACGCGGCTACATCCGTGAAGGCTACTTTGCTGACTTGACCCTAGTGGATCTCAACAGCGAGTGGA
>SXYU01000173.1 GCA_005788235.1 Cytophagales bacterium | reverse complement strand
GATCAAATTCGTTCCACCACCGCTGCTGAACTACAAGACATTGCTCAGGAGATTTTCCAAGCCGATCAGCTCACGCAGCTCATTTATACCCCTGCTTGATATGGAGTTTATTGCGCCAGAACTACTCGCCTACTGCGAGGCCCACACCCAAGCGGAGGATCCACTGCTGCTGAAAATCACGCGTGAAACTCAGGCGAAGGTCCTACTTCCTCGCATGCTCTCCGGACATCTTCAAGGGAAAACCTTGGAATTTTTTGCCAAAATGCTTCAGCCAAGCTCCATTTTAGAGATTGGCACCTTCACAGGCTACTCCGCAATATGCCTTGCTCGTGGCCTTGCTCCCGGTGGAAAACTGCTCACACTGGATATCAATGATGAGCTAGAAACGATGGTTCGTGGATTTTTTGAGGAAAGTGGCCTTGCTTCTCAGATTGATTACCGCCTTGGTAATGCGCGCGAGCTGCTGCCGGCAATTCCAGGTCCCTTTGACCTGATTTTTATCGATGCGGATAAGTTTTATTACAGTGCCTATTACGAGTTGGTCATCGACAAATTACGCCCTGGAGGAATTCTTTTGGCAGACAATGTCCTCTGGTCGGGAAAAATTCTTGTCGAGGAAGGCCAAAAAATAGATAAGGACACGCAAGCCTTGTTGGATTTTAACCGGCAACTCGCCCAAGATCCACGCGTAGAAACCCTCCTTTTACCCATTCGTGATGGAATATTAATGGCTCGAAAGCGGTAGACTGTAAAAATGGGTCCCATTTTTGCTAAGTTTAAATAGCGCCAAACACTTCTCATTTTAATGAAAGCCCAACTTCGTTTTCAGCTCTTATTGTTTGTCCTTTTCTCTGGAACACAGCTGCTTCAGGCACAGATTCCACAGGTTCCTTTGGAAATGGAATTCGCGGATTTAACCTTAAAAATCCACCCACAAGCCCAACGGGAAATTCAACTGGATGTCGATGCACTCTACCGCAATGCCGCCTACTTTAAGGTAAAAGCAGAACGCATCAACCTCTACCTTCCCTTGGTAGAACGAGAACTTCGAAATCAAAATATCCCAGACGAGATCAAGTATTTAGTGATCCAAGAAAGTGGATTGGTACCTGATGCCGTATCTACCTCCAATGCGGTAGGCTTCTGGCAGTTTAAGCAGGGGACAGCCGAAGAGGTGGGGCTACGGGTAGATGGACAAGTGGACGAGCGGAAAAGCATCGTAGCTTCTTCACGTGGTGCCGCAATCTACCTCAAAAAACACCATGCAAGCCTCAACAATTGGATGACTGCCTTGGTCTCCTATCAAATGGGTTTGGGTGGAGCAAAAGCCTATTTTGGCAGCCAATATGCAGGCCAAAAAGTAGTGACTATTGACCGCAACACGCATTGGTACTTTAAGAAATATTTGGCCCATAAAATCGCCTATCAGCCCTCAATGGCTGTTTTAACCTCCAATTCCGCACGCCTTTCTGAGGTTCAAATTCAAGGCCCAAGCACTTTTGCTACCCTTGCCAAGCAGTTTGGAGTTTCTGAAGCACACTTGATCGAATACAACAAATGGGCGGTAAACGGGAAAGTCCCTGCTGGCTCCTATACTCTTTTCTTTGTAAAAGGTACCGGACTAATAGAGGGTCCTGTAGCCAATCAAAAACCAGTAGCTACTGCACAAGCAGACCCTGCAAAAACTTTGACTGCACCGAAAGCGGCTAGCTCCTATCCAAAAATCACTGGAAACACCAGTAAAGCCTCCCAGCGAAAGCAAATTCTAGTAAATAACTTGGAAGGTATACAAGCAGCAGCCACAACCACAACGAGTACCTTTTCGGAAGAAATTGGTATTCGTGAAAAGCGATTCATTAAATTAAATGATCTCCCAGAAACAGAGCAGGTCGAAGAGGGGGCCTATTACTACACCCAGCGAAAGCGTCCAAATGCAGAAGTAGCTACCCATGTAGTTGAAGCAGGTGAGACACTCTGGTCTATTTCCCAAAAATATGGCATTCGTCTGTCCGCATTAAAATCTAAAAATAGAATTCGAAAAGACTCGGAGCTTCGCCCAGGTATGGTGCTGAATCTAAAGGAATCTCTAAAAAGAGGGACAGAAATCCCTACCTATTCTGAGCCCAAACCAGTAACGACAAGTCCTACAATACCTGTTGTTGCACAGCCTAAAGTAGAACAAGCTACCGAACAGAAAGTACAACCCTCAACACCTTCTTACTCCTTCCACACGGTGAGCGCAGGCGAAACCCTGTTCTCCATCTCCAAAAGATATGGAATTACCGTAGAGGAACTCAAACAGCTCAATGGAATCGGCGCTCAAAACTTGATTACGATAGGACAAAAATTACGTATTTTGATTCCTTGATCTGATCAGCCCAATCCCATGCGGAATTGCTTTTTCTTAATCGGTCTGTTAATCTTTAGCAGCTCCCCCTTTGTTAAGGCGCAGGATCGAAAAATAGTGCCGGATACAGTAATCATTGATCGGGATACCTTGGTCATGCTTGGAGATTCTTTACTTATCCAAGAACCTGTAAAAGAAACATTCTGGAAGACCGGAGGTAATTACACACTAAATATTCAACAGGTCACGTTGAGCAATTGGGCGGCTGGAGGTACAGGATCCTTTGCACTGAATTCTGGAGCTACCCTGTTTGCCAATTACAAAAAAGACAGCAAGGTTTGGGATACCCAGTTGACGGTTAACTTGGGTTTTAACCGGCAAAATGATCGGGACTACAAAACCCGAAAAACCAACGACAACTTTATTTTCGTAAGTAACTATGGTCGGCAGCTTTCGGAAAAATTCTTTTTGACCACACAGCTCGATGCCCGTACTCAGTTGGCTTCAGGATATAAATACACCAAGTCGGCAGGGTCAGAAAATGAACTTCGTACCAAAATTTCCGACCTCCTAGCCCCAGGATACCTCCAGTCCTCTACCGGTATCAACTACCGAAGAAGCTATGAAGACAAGGGTAAGATTTCGGTAATTCTATCTCCATTTACTGGACGATTTACGCTGGTCTTGGATGATTCCTTAAGTCGTGCTGGGGCTTTTGGGGTGATCCCTGAAGAGCCTGTCCGTGCAGAAGCGGGGATGTCCATCGCCCTTGGAGGTGTAGATGTGGTGCTGATGGAAAATGTCACCTGGAAAGCTGACCTCAACTTATTTTCCAACTACGAGCGATTTGGAAACCTAGTCGTCAACTTTAACTCACTCATCCGGATGAAAGTAAATAAGTTTATCTCCACCCGTATCGAGACGGTTCTGATTTACGACGAGGAGGTGCGAATCAAGCAAGATGATGGCAGTAGCAAGCAGGCGATTCAATTTCAGAATCTGATCAACTTTGGAATATCTCTCGATTTTTAAAAATCTACATCCAGGTCAAACTTCCGCTGTAGATCCATCAAGGCAGGGTGCTTTTCTCGTAAAAATTTAAATTTATCCGTGCTAGTATACAATTTCCCTCTGTCGTCTACCTGCTCTTCTTGCTGCACTACACTAATCGTAAATGAAGTAGCTCCGGTAAATTTCCGTATCAAGCCCACCAGCTCTGGCTTCATCTTTTGCGCGATATCTTCTTGGATTGAACCACTCACTTGAAGGGTAATTTCCCCGTTTTGAAGTCTGATTTCCTGATCCAAAATAGTAAGCTCTAAGTTTCTGTTTGCATTTCGAAATACCTCTTGAATTGAAATAATCGCTTGCTCAAACAACTCTTGCGTCAACAAAATTTCTGGAGCAGTTGAAGCGGTATCGTAGGTGGGGGTGATCGATTCTTCTGCAACGGTAGTAACTTCCTCTTGCTGGCTGCTCTCTCCTAATTTCTTGGTTTGGCCGAGACTACTTGGAATCGAAAAAGTAGATTTTAATGAGCTCGAATTAGTTTCTGTAGCAACAGTAGGTTCTTGGGTAGCGGGTGCCGATACCTTAGCGGGGATTTCAGGAGCAACAAATTGGGATACTTCGGGAGCTTGGCTTGGAGCTGGAGTGATTTGCTCTTCAATCAGGCTTTTTTTTTTGTGTCCACCGAAGCGAGGGTAGCTAGGCGGAAAGCTTGAGAGAGTTTGGCCACCTTCATCAGGGTTAATTCCACATGAAGGCGCTGGTTTTTGCTGGTCTTGTAATGGATATCACATTGGTTGGCCAGGTTGAGGGCCGACAAGAGGAAGGATACCGTTGCGCGCGCTGTTTGTTCAAGGTAGCGCTCCTTAACGGATTCGGATACTTGAAGGAGATCCACAGTGGCCTCATCTTTGACCACAAGGAGATCTCTGAGGTGCTCACTTAGGCCAACAATAAAATTATGCCCATCAAAGCCTTTTTTAAGGATCTTGTCAAAGAGCAGCAGGGTGGTCGAAATATTTTCTTCCAGAAGCGCATCGACCACTTTAAAGTAGTAGTCGTAGTCTAGGATGTTGAGGTTGGCTATCGTTTCAAGATAGGTGACTTTTTTGCCAGCCGAATAGGTGACGATCAGGTCAAAGATGGACAGGGCATCACGGAGGGCTCCATCTGCCTTGGTTGCGATTAGTCGAAGGGCTTCTTCCTCGTAATCGACCACTTCCATGCCTGCAATGTATTTGAGGTGCTCGGCGATGTGCTTGATTTGAATTCGGTTGAAGTCAAATATCTGGCATCGAGAGAGAATGGTCGGGATGATCTTGTGTTTTTCCGTGGTAGCCAAGATAAAGATGGCATACTTGGGAGGCTCCTCCAGCGTCTTCAAAAAAGCATTGAAGGCTGCAGTGGAGAGCATGTGCACTTCATCGATGATGTAGATTTTGTATTCTCCTTTTTGAGGTGCGTAGCGCACCTGTTCCACCAAGTTGCGGATGTCGTCAACCGAGTTGTTGGAGGCTGCATCAAGTTCGTAGACGTTGAAGGAAGCATTATTTTGAAAAGATACGCAAGAGGCACAGGTGCCACAGGCTTCAAAGTCTTTGGTGATGGCTTCGCAGTTGATGGTTTTGGCAAGGATACGCGCACAGGTTGTCTTGCCTACTCCTCTAGGACCGCAAAAAAGGAATGCCTGGGCAAGGTGCTTGTTTTTGATTGCATTCTGAAGAGTGGTCGTGATGTGCTGCTGCCCTACGACACTCTTAAAATCTGCAGGTCTATATTTTCTTGCCGAAACAACGAAATTTTCCATCCCCGAAAGATATAAAAAAGTAGTTATTCTTGGATAAGGGATTTGGGATAGGGGGAAGAATTTCTTTTTAATCAAAGATGAAGGTCCCGCAGATGCAAGAGCCGAGAACCAAGAGATTAGATTTTCAATTCTGCCGCCAGGAAAATTCTGCCTTTGGAACCGAATTGCTCTTGCTTCTCGTTTCTTGCTTCTTGTCTCTTGTCTCTCGCTTCTCGTTTCTGAACTTATTTCCCCCTACCTTTGTAGCTACTCTATGGGGCTGACCGGTTTTGACAGTAGGTGTAATCATCGGGCTCGCATGCAGGCTGGAGTATGTACGGCCTTAAAAAATTCATGCAAAAGACAAATGGCGAAACTTCTTACGCCATGGCTGCTTAATCTAACCTAAAAGGATAGATCGCTTAAAGGGTTGAGTTGCGAGAGTGATTCCCCAGCCACATCCCACCGTGTTTTGCCTGATCGGCGCGGGTTTGGGGTGTCGACTTGATCAGGATGCGGCTTGTGATGCGATTAAGCAAGTCTAAGATCAATCGCTAAGCCAAGCTCAGGTGTGTCACCCAGCATAG
>SXYU01000016.1 GCA_005788235.1 Cytophagales bacterium | reverse complement strand
CAGCAGCAACTTAAACCAAAAACAGGAAAAATCATTCAAATTCCAGAGGAACTAGCAGAATATCAAACTAGACTCGTTCCTTCGGAAATCTCACCTCAAGATTGGACCCAGGAGCAATTGGAAGCTGTTTGTACTCCAATTACCTACGCTTCTATCCTAGGAAAGGTCATTGGGGATCACCGAGGTGCACATTACTTCACTGTAGGTCAGCGAAAAGGACTACAGGTCGGAGGAACAGGCAAACCCCTCTTTGTGATTGCAACCGATACAAAAGAAAACATCATTTACACGGGATTGGGGGAAGAGCATCCTGGTTTGAACCGGTTTGGGCTATTTGTTCCACAAGACCAGATGCATTGGATTCGTGAAGACCTCAAACTACAACCTGGTGAAACTGCGGTATATTCTGCTCGAATTCGCTACCGACAGGCACTTTCCAAGGCCACACTTATCCAGCGAGCAACCGGGCTTTATATAGTCTTTGAAAAAGCTCAAAAAGGAATTGCCTCTGGACAATTTGTGGCTTGGTATCAAGGCGAAGAATGCATCGGTTCTGGAACCATTAACTAATTTGTAGATGTGTTTACTCCTTCTCATCTCCCCTACCCATGCTTGAAGTACTTTTCGAGGACGAAGAGCTAGTGGTGATCAATAAGCCGGCGGGCTTGCTGGTACACAAGACCGCACTAGCTTATGGAGAAGAAGAAAATGCACTCATTCAACTTCGAGATCAAATCGGAAGCTGGGTGGCGTCGGTTCATCGACTAGATCGTGCCACAAGTGGCTGCTTACTTTTCGCCAAAAACGAACAAGTCCTTCCTAAGTTACAGGGCATGTTTATGGAGCGAAGAATTCAAAAAACTTATCACTGTTTGGTTAGAGGGATTCCTTCAGAAAAACAAGGGCTGATAGATCATCCCCTCCAAAGTGAGCGATCGGGTAAACTTCAGGAGGCTCAAAGTAAATTCAAAGTTTTGGCAGAGATCGAAAAGCCTTTCAATAGCACGGGAAGGTATCCAACCAGCCGATATAGCCTGCTTGAAATAGAGTTACTTACAGGTCGAACTCATCAGATACGCAGGCATTTGGCGCATATCAGACATTACATTCTAGGAGATCGCAAGCATGGGGACAACAAGCAAAACCACTATTTTGAAACGCACTTTGGCTTGGAAAATTTACTTCTTCATGCCTGGAAATTGCGCTTTGAACATCCCATAAGTGGAAAATTACTTTCAGTAGCTTGTGCATTGCCCCCACATTTTCAGCATATTGTTGAAAAATTAGGTTGGAACTTGGCTGAAATCAATTCAGCATGTGCATCTAGTCCTACTTTTGATTTACTTTAGTTTTACTTATCTCTTCTACCCATGAAAAAAATTATACTTTTCTTAATAGCAAGCTTTGGTGTCAACAAAGCCACTTTTGCCCAAAAACAGGATATCGAAAAACGCTTCGACTCCAAGGTAGCTTCCTCGCAGTTTACCTACCTTGCTTCCAATGCCCTGATGGGTAGAGATCCCATCCGCCCAGAAATGAAGTTGGCCTATGGCTTCATCGCACAGGAACTTCAGAAAGCTGGAGCCAAACCCATTCCTGGAGCAAATGGGTTCTTCCAGGATATTCCATTTACACTTTCTTCTCCTCCTTCAAAAGGAAATGTACAAATTGGCACTAAATCTTTTGCCCAAGGGAAAAATTTATTGGTATTGGATGGAAGGTCCTTTTCTGGAAACTTCGAACTTGTGGATGTTGGGTTTGGATCAGTCGAAGAGTTTGCTGGCAAAGATTTAAAAGGTAAAATTGTTGTCACCAATGTTGGTGCTCCCAATAAATTTAGCCCTAACCAACTCTTCTCAGAAGGCAGAGCAAAAGCTGTGCGTGCCAAAGAAGCAGGGGCGGTAGCTTTGATTGAGCGTTTCAATGTGCCATCTGTACCTTGGCAATTGGTATCTGGATTTTTGAATAGGTCTCAGATGGGCTTAGATATGGGAGAAGTGAGTAATCTGCCCTATATGTGGGTGGAGGATCTTAAAAACGAGTTGATAGGCACAAATCTAGTCAAAGCTCAAGTAGCTGTCGAAGGAAAGATAACCACCAAAATTGATGGTAAAAATGTAATGGCCTGGATTGAGGGCACGGATTCTAAATTGAAAAACGAATTTATCCTCCTTTCAGCGCATTACGATCATGTAGGTGTGGGTACTCCTGATGCTGAAGGCGATTCTATCTTTAATGGTGCACGTGATAATGCCGTCGGCTCCGTAGCTGTACTCAATGCAGCTCGCTACTTTGCCAAAAACCCTCCCAAAAGATCCATCCTATTTGCCCTTTGGACAGCCGAGGAGAAGGGCCTACTTGGGAGTGCCTACTTCGCAAACAATCCATTAATTCCCTTGAATCAAATCATCTATAACCTAAATATCGACAATGCAGGCTATAACGACACTTCCATCATTACGGTAATTGGCTTGGGTAGAACAAGTGCTGATTTCTTGATTAACGAGGCTGTCGCTGAGTTTGGACTTACTGCCAAGGCAGATCCATCTCCAGAACAAGGATTGTATGATCGCTCGGATAATGTGAATTTTGCAAGAAAGGGGATCCCTGCACCTAGCTTTACGCTTGGGTTTACCGCCTTTGACGACGAGATTAACAAGTACTACCACAAGGCAGCCGATGAAGTAGAGAGCTTTGACTTAAACTATGCGCAACTCTATTGGAAATCCTACATTTTGTCAGCTCAAAAAATTGCCAACTGGACCCAAAAACCCCAGTGGGTTGCTGGCGACAAGTACGAAGAGGTAAGTAAGAAGTTGTATGGGAATTAAGTACAATGTACCAGGTACAAAGTAAGAAATACGATGGAAATAGAGTAGAAATACCCGCCGCAGCGGGCCGCTCCGTGAAATAGCTTGAAATAAGAATTCAAAATTATTCGGGCCTTGAATTCCGGTCCTAAAGAATCTTGATACTATGTACTTGGTACTTAAACCAGCATCCCAGCTACCGTAGCGGTCATTAAACAGGCTAGAGAAGCAGCAAATAAAGCTCGGAAGCCCAATCGACTCAGGTTTCCTTGCTGGTTGGGTGCAATTATTGAAATTCCACCCAATTGAATCGCAATGGAGCTAAAATTAGAGAACCCACACAAGGCATAGGTAGAAATGATGATGGATTTGGTACTAATCGAACCTGCTTCCTTCATTTCAGCAAGGCTCAAGTAGGCCACAAATTCATTAATTACCGTCTTTTGACCCAAGAGGCTACCTACTTGCAGCGTATCCACCCAGTCAATTCCTATCACCCAAGCAAATACTCGAAATACTTGTCCAAAAATATATTCTAAGGAAAATCCTTTAAATTGACCTCCAGTGGTGCTGTCTACCCATGAATTCAGGCCTGTATATTCTCCTAGAATTCCAGTTAGACCGTAGTTAATTGCAGCAATCACTGCAATAAATGCAAGTAGCATCCCTCCTACATTTAAGGCTAGCTTCAAACCCTCGGCTGCTCCTATGGACATCGCATCAATAAGGTTCACTCCCATTGCTTCTTTATTTACTTCAAGCTTATCCTGCTTGATTTCCTTCTCAATTTCTGGAATAAACATCTTAGACATTACAATGGCCCCTGGCGCGTTCATGATACTTGCGCCTAATAAATAGGCAGCAAACTTGCTCTGCTCTTCCATACTATCCCCTCCTAAGAACGCTACATAACCTGCAAGCACGCCACCGGCGATGGTAGCCATTCCACCAGTCATCAAGCACATCAATTCAGATTTACTCATCTGAGGAATAAAAGGCCGGACCAATAGCGGTGCTTCAGTTTGCCCTAAAAAGATGTTGCCAGCAGCGGATAAAGACTCAGGACCAGATAGTCGCATCGAACGTGCCATCACCCAAGCTATACCATACACCACTTTTTGCAAAATCCCTAAATAATACAAGCCTGAGGAAACGGTCGAGAAAAAGATAATAGTTGGCAATACTTTGAAGGCAAAAATAAATCCAAAGCTATCTCCAGCAAGATCCCCAAAAATAAATCGGGCACCTGCCTCGCTAAAGCTTAGAAATTTGACAAACCCTTCAGATAAAAATTGGAAGGCCGTTTTGACTACCTCAACCTGTGTAATTAAAAATCCAAATACCAATTGCAGTGAGATGCCAATTGCAACCAACCGCCAATCAATCTTTTTTCGATTTACCGAAAATAGAAAAGCCACCAGGACAATGACTAAAATTCCAAATGATCCTCTTACAAATTCCATAAAGTAGATTAAAACCAGTATTTAAAAATAGGCCAATCCTCGCCAAGAAAAAAGCCCCAATCAAAAATCGAGGCTTAAAAATCAGTTTCGTTTATTTATTTCATCCCTAATCCGGGCAGCTTTTTCATAATCCTCATCCAAAATTGCTTTATCTAGAAGCGTGTTTAACTTGTCTAAACTAAAATCCTTGAGTAAATTTTCTTTTTGGGTAGTATTTTTACCTGCTACTGATTTACCTGGCTTTTTGGCCTCTTTCTTTTTGTCTTCTTCAGAAAATTCAATACCTGCTTCAGAAAGTACTTTTTCTGAACAGAAGATTGCAGCCCCAAATCGTACCGCTATCGCAATGGCATCTGAAGGTCTACTATCAATTTCCACAACTGCTGTCTCACTCTTACTGAGGATTTTAGCATAGAAAACACCTTCTTTCATTTCTGAAATGACGATTTTCTCAATTTCAAACTGAAAGCTATCGGAAAAGGATTTAAATAAATCATGCGTCATCGGTCGATTGGGAATGATTTTTTCAATCTCAATCGCTATGGCTTGCGCCTCAAACATACCTATAACAATTGGAAGCCGGCGTAATCCTTCCACTTCTCCCATTACCAAGGTAAAGGAGCCCGATTGGGAGTGATTGGACGAAAGCCCTAAAATTTCCAGTTCTACAAGTCTTTCCACAAAAATTAATATACCGCTTTAAGTGCTTCAGTTAGTTGAGGTACTATTTCAAATGCATCACCTACAATCCCATAATCTGCTGCCTTGAAAAATGGCGCTTCAGGGTCTTTATTGATCACCACAATGCATTTGGATGAATTGACACCTGCAAGATGTTGAATCGCTCCTGAAATTCCTATGGCTATGTACAAAGTTGGAGCAACTTTTACACCAGTTTGTCCCACGTGCTCGTGATGAGGACGCCACCCAATATCAGAAACTGGCTTGGAGCATCCGGTCGCAGCACCCAATGTCTTTGCAAGATCTACTAGCATCCCCCAGTTTTCTGGCCCCTTCATTCCTCTACCTCCAGACACTACAATATCTGCCTCGGGCAAAAGAACTTCACCCGTAGCCCGCTCGGTAGAGGTAATCTTGGAAGCAAAATCCGACTCTGAAATTGAAACCGAAAAGAGTTCCACCTGTGCCTTAGCACCATCCAATTTTTGGACGACTGCATTCTTTTTTATCGCTATTATTTTTTTAGCAGTGGTGACCGTAGTATCTGCAAATGCTTTTCCTGTATAAATACTTCTTTTAACCACAAAACCACCTTCTAATCGTGGAAGCTCAACCACATTGGATACCAAGGCAGCTTGCAACTTGATGGCTAAGCGGGCAGCAACAGCATCACCTAAGGAGGATTTGGCCAAAATTAGGGTACTTGCTCTAGCGGATTCAAATGCTTGAGCCACTGCACTAGCATGGGCTTGAATGACCCCAGCATTTAGGCGTTCATCCGAAATATGAAGTACTTTTGCAGCCCCTGCCTCACCAATCGCAGCCAATTCATCTGCTGCTAACGAACCCAAAGCAACCGCAATCACTTCCCCCTCACCTGTTTTCGCAGCTAAGGCATACCCATAAGAAACTGCTTCTAAACTGGTTTTTTTAATTTTTCCAGCCGATTGTTCTACATATACTAAAATTGACATATCTAGTTGACTTATAGTGAATTGAAAAAATTGAATTAAAGTACTTTTGCTTCGTTCTTGAGCAAGCGTACGAGTTCTGAAACCTGGTCCTTGTCGACCAACTTAACAGAACCTTTGGCAGGTGGCAATTGATAGCTACTTGCTTCCGCTTGGGTTTCTTGGCTAACTGGCTCGACGACAACCAAAGGTTTGGTACGCGCAGACATGATGCCTCTCATATTCGGGATTTTCCATTCTGCAATGGGTTCTTGACAACCTGCAATCAATGGTAATTTTGCTTCAAGATGCTCTTTTCCGCCTTCAATCTCACGAGCCATCTTTACGGTAGTTTCTTCCAACTCCAGTTTCATGACTGGTGAAAAAGATGGGATACCCAATATCTCACCCACCATTCCATGAACCATCCCCCCATTGAAATCAATGGATTCTCTTCCCATCAAAATCAACTCGAAGTCTCCAGCTTTTGCAAAATGAGCGATCTGCTGCGCTACGAAAAAGCTATCTTTAGGAAAAGAATTTACACGAATCGCATCGTCTGCACCAATTGCAAGTGCTTTTCGCAAGGTAGGCTCAGTTTCAGCCTCTCCAACATTCAAAGCTGTAAGTGTTCCTCCAGTTTGATCTCGAAGTTCTACCGCTCTAGCCAATGCGTAATCATCATAGGGACCAATGATAAATTGAACACCCGTGCTGTCAAACTTGGTATTGTTGGTAGTAAATTGAATCTTGGAAGTCGTATCGGGAACATGGGTGATACAAACTAGAATCTTCATTGGTTTAGCGTTTGGTTATTTAGATTTATTATTGCGTGAAAATAACAGGCATCCGTTAATTAAAAAAACTATTCATGCGCAATTTGGAGCGAATCAAACTTCTGAAAGATTACTGTGTCAAGGAACCACAAAATCCTTTCAATTTTTATGCTTTGGCCTTGGAATATCGAGAATCTGAGAAAGTGGAAGCAGCCAATTTGTTTGATTATGTTGTATCTAATTTTCCAAATTATCTCCCGGTATATTTTCCAGCTGCCCAATTTTTCTCCGAAAATGACGATTTCCCAAAAGCCAAAAATCTATTCGAAGCAGGAATAGAACTTGCCCAGTCACTACAAGACGAAAAAGCAAAGAAAGAGTTGAGCAATGCCTACCAAAACTTTTTGTTTGAAACAGATTTGGATTAAGCAATACAATCCAAAATTCGGTCACTAAAGCATTTAGGGACTAAGCACAATTTTACCAAACTGCAGCCCCTCCTTCATTCGATCAAGGGCCATTGCTGCATCTTTTAACGGGAAAACTACATCTATTCGTGGCCTTAGCTGCAACCTATCTATCAATGCAAGCATTTCCGCAAAATCCTGGTCGCTTCCCATGGTAGTTCCGATCAACTGTAGTTGATTCCAAAATAGCTTTCTCGCTTCCAACTGCGGTGGATTACCCCGAGTGGCCCCATAGAATACCAACCTACCCCCCGGCTTGGCAATATTCATCAATTCTGATAGCGTATCTCCTGACGCCCCATCAACAATTAAGTCCATGCCTCCAGAGGATTCAAGTGCAGCAGCACTCCAATTATTCATCCCATAATCAAAAGCATCCGAAGCACCTAATTCTAGCGCTGTAGCTCTTTTTTCGGGACTACTGCTACTCACAAAAAGTTTGGCACCTAAGGCAAGTACAAATTGAGCCGCAAACAGGGCAACTCCTCCCCCAATACCAGTGACGAGAACTTGTTCCCCCGCTTTCAGTTTGCCTTGCACTGCCACAGCACGGTAAGCCGTGAGTCCAGCTAAGGGCAAAGCTGCTGCTTCCTCCCAACTCAGGTGATAAGGCTTTGGAAAAACCCGATCCGCAGGTATTGCCACATACTCCGCAAAGGTTCCATTTCTGGGCATCCCTAAAATTTCGAAATTTTTTCCTTGAGCCCTTTCGTTGTCTCCCCAATGAAGTGCAGGATTAAGCATGACCTCCTGACCCAACAGCTGGGAATCCACCCCAGTACCTATTTCTTCTACAATTCCTGCTCCATCAGATCCCAGGACTATTCCATCCTGAATATTGGGATACAAGCCCTTCCTACACCATTCGTCCCGATGATTTAAGGCCGCTGCCTTTATTCGAATGAGCACCTCATTGGGCTTACAAACGGGTTTGGGTAGCTCTACAAGATCAACTTTGGAGTCCAAAGACCGCTGAAGTACAATTGCTTTCATTGAAACTTAGAAGGGTGCAGGATCATCTCCACCTAAAAATGCATTATCAATATCTCCCTCGTTAGCCTTACTCGAACGCATCAAAGTTTGATCAGAATCAAAAGTATTAACCCCTGAAGCACCAGAGGTGAACTTACGAGAATAGCCAATCTCGGATGCCTGGGAACTTTGGTGGCCCATACCTCCATCCAAATCTGTAAATTTGGTGTACCGCCCAATAAATCGGAGTTTGATGTTTTCCAAGGAACCATTTCTGTTTTTGGCGATGATTACCTCTCCAACTCCAGCAGTTGAAGCTCCGCCCTCATCTTCCGTAATGCCATAGTATTCTGGGCGATAAAGAAACATAACCATATCCGCATCTTGTTCGATTGCCCCAGATTCACGAAGATCGGACAGCTGTGGACGTTTATCACCACCGCGAGTTTCGACCGCTCTTGAAAGCTGGGAAAGCGCAATCACTGGGATGCTCAATTCCTTGGCAATCTTCTTTAATGCTCGGGAAATACTGGCAATTTCTTGCTCACGATTTCCTCCAAATCCCCCTTTGGAGTCTCCAGACATCAACTGCAGGTAATCCACTACCACCAGTTGTATATCATGCTGCGCCTTCAATTTTCTGCATTTAGCACGCAATTCCAAAATTGATAAGGCAGGGGTATCGTCCACAAATAGTGGGGCTTTGGAAAGTTTGGCAGTCTTATGTACGAGCTGCGCCCATTCGTGATCGGCCAAAGTACCTTTTCTAATCTTATCGGAATCTAGCTCTGCTTCAGAAGAGATTAAACGATTTACTAGCTGCACCGAAGACATCTCCAAGGAAAAAATTGCTACAGGTCGGTTGTGATCTACGGCAGCATTCCGTAATACGGAAAGTACAAATGCTGTCTTTCCCATCGCTGGACGAGCAGCAATGACGACCAGATCGGATTTCTGCCATCCGGAGGTGACCCGATCCAAGGCAGTAAACCCAGATGGAACACCAGTCAAACCATCTTTTTGGTTCTTTCTGACCTCAAGCTCCGCTATTGCATCCCGCATGATGGAACTCATCGTTACGTAATTTTTGCGGATATTTTTTTCTGATATCTCAAAAAGCGACTGCTCCATCGCGTCCAAAAGCTCAAATACATCTGTGGTATCTTCAAAAGCATCTTTTTGGATGGTTGAGGAGATCCGGATCAACTCTCTTTTGATGGATTGCTCGGTAATGATACGGGCGTGAAATTCAATGTTAGCAGCAGAGGCTACTTTTGAGGTCAACTCAGTAATGTAAAACGCTCCTCCTGCTACCTCCAAGGCTCCATTTTTACGGAGCTGGGTGGTCACTGTCAACAAGTCAATGGGCTGACTTTCGGTAAAAAGATCCAAAATGGCCTGAAAAATGACCTTGTGTGCTTCCTTGTAAAAGCTCTCCACTTTTAAAATATCAATAACCGAAGTCAAAGCATCTTTTTCCAGCATCAAAGCACCCAATACCGCTTCCTCTAGTTCAATCACCTGAGGTGGAACTTTTCCTAAATAGTTTGCTGGATTCTCAAAAGAAGGCTTTTTGCGGTATCGGCCAGCTGGCAGGGTGTTTTCAGTCATAATTCAAATTTACCTGCTTCAGATCAAGAGTTTTAAACAATTTTTCCCAAAGTTATCAACAAGGCTTTGAGGCAAAATCACAGAACCCTAAAAAAATAAATTTAGGAATTTAAGTAGGTAAAATCTAGTCTCCTTATACGAAAAAATAGAAAAACTTATTTGTCTAGGAGCTCTTGCTGCAAGATTTTATCCCTAAGTTTGACTACCCAACTAAATTTCGATTTGTCCCCTATGAAACACTACCATTTCATTGCTGTAGGAGGCGCGGTCATGCATAATCTTGCCCTTGCCCTTTTGGAAAAAGGCTGTAAAGTCACCGGTAGCGACGATGAAATATACGAACCTTCAAAAACCCGCCTTCAAAATGCGGGTATCCTACCAGCCGAACAAGGTTGGTTTGCTGATAAAATCCATGTTAGACTAGATGGAATTATTTTGGGAATGCATGCTCGCATCGATAATCCGGAGCTTATCCGTGCCCAGGAATTGGGGGTTCCGGTTTACTCCTTCCCTGAATTTATCTTCAACCAAAGTCAAACTAAACAACGAGTAGTGATCGCTGGTAGTCATGGTAAAACCTCTATCACCTCCATGATTCTCCATGTGCTCCAGGATCAAGGACTGGATTTTGACTATTTGGTGGGAGCACAAATCGAAGGCTTTGATCTTATGGTCCGCCTCTCCAATGCCCCCATCATCGTGATTGAAGGCGATGAATACCTCACCTCTCCCATCGACCGTACGCCGAAGTTTTTTCATTACAAACATGACATCCTCCTCGTAAGTGGTATCGCTTGGGATCATTTCAATGTGTTCCCAGATTTTGAGGATTACAAAAGGCAGTTTTCCCTACTAATGGACCGAACCCCTGCTTCGGGAACACTGATATACTGCAGTGCAGATCTCTTGGTCCAAGAAGCAGCAAAAAAGTCTCATGGTCAAGGTCAAAAAATAGGCTATCAAGCCCATCCATCGCGAATTGATTCAGGAAAAACAACATTAATTACTCCCGAAGGTGATGTTGAAATTGGAGTTTTTGGAGAACACAACTTACAAAATCTCCAAGGGGCACTTCACATTTGCGAAACGCTAGGACTACCTCGGAAAAAGTTCTATGCCTCCATTCAAAGTTTCAAAGGAGCCGCCAAACGCCAAGAGATTATCGTTCAGCACGATACAGGTATCCTGTTCCGAGATTTTGCGCATGCCCCTTCCAAATTGAAGGCAACCGTGAATGCTGTGAAAACCCAATTTCCAAAGCGACGGCTCCTAGCTGTGCAGGAGTTGCATACCTACTCCTCCCTCAACCCGAAATTTCTTCCCAACTATGCCCATAGCATGGATCTCGCCGATGTTGCGATTATCTATCTCAATCCTCATGCAGTAGCACTTAAAAAACTTGAGTTGATGACCGAAGACATGCTTCGGGAAGGATTTAAACGACAAGATCTAATTCTATTTACCGAAAGTGCCGCCTTCAGTGACTACTTGCTCGCACAAAATTATTCAAATACCAATCTCCTACTTATGAGCTCGGGCAATTACGACAACCTAAATCTCGAGCCTCTCAAACAAAAATTTTTAACCCATGCATCTTAATCTAAAAAATTCCATTGCTTTTTTTGACCTTGAGGCTACGGGCACCAACGTCTCCACCGATCGTATTGTGGAGATTTCTATCGTCAAACTGAACCCGGATGGAGGGCAGCAGATTTATACCCGACGGGTAAATCCTGGTGTTCCTATTCCTTTGGAAGCTTCCTTAATCCATGGCTTGTACGACAAAGACCTCAAAAATGAACCTTATTTCAAAGATTTAGCGAATGAAATTTTTCAGTTTATAGGGATTAGTGATTTGGCTGGATACAATGTGCTTAAATACGATATTCCCTTGCTGGTAGAAGAATTTATTCGATCTGGAATTGACTTTGATCTTGAAAAACGAAATCTGCTGGACGCACAAAAAATCTTTCACCTGATGGAAAAAAGAAACCTAAGTGCAGCCTACAAATTCTACTGCGGCAAAAAACTAGAAAATGCGCACAGCGCCGAAGCGGATACCCTGGCTACTGTGGATGTATTTCGTGCACAAGTGGAGCGTTACCTTGGCGAAACGGCCTTAGACTTACAGGGAAATACCCTTGGCGTATTTGAAAATGACATGAAAAAAATCCACGCCCTTGTCAACGAGCGGATGGTGGATCTCGCGGGTCGTTTTGTATTCAATTCGCAAGGCGAAGAAATATTCAATTTTGGTAAGCACAAAGGAAAAACCATCGAACAGGCGCTCAAAGAAGAACCAGGCTACTATGAATGGATGATGAAGGGGGATTTCCCGCTCGACACCAAAAGGAAGCTTACCCAAATCAAGTTGCGTGGCTTCAATGCCCGCTAGTATTTGACAAAAAAAACTTAGTCATTTCAGGCTAAGTTTTTTTTGTTCAAATTTTATTCCGTTCACTTTCTTTGCTCGTAAATCGCTATTGCTTCAGGTAGCAATGAATTCAGTCGTTCCATTCGTTTGGTATGTCCTGGGTGAGTCGATAAAAATGTCAATCCTTCGTCTTCCGAATCTTCGGCCATTCTGCCCCAAAACATCGGAGCCTCTCGAGGATCATAACCCGCCATTGCCATAAAAATCAACCCCATCCGATCTGCTTCCAACTCATGCTTCCTAGAAAAACTAAGTAATTTGAGGTCAGAGGCAATTCCAACCGAAAGTAGCAATAATTCCTGGGTAAGGGTTGGATCTTGACCCATAGCAAGGTCGATAGTCCCTACGCCAAGTTCAAAAAGTATTTCTTGTGACATTCTTTCTCCCGCATGATTGGCCACGGCATGAGCCAATTCATGCCCCATAATTACTGCAATGCCCGTTTCATCCCTGGTAAATGGCAATATCCCAGTGTAAAAAGCTACTTTTCCCCCAGGCATACACCAAGCATTCACTTCCTCGTCCTCAAGTAAATTAAATTCCCAGTCTAGTTCATTAACCAACGAATCATACCCTTGCTCTTTTAAATACGATTCTACTGCTTTAGCCATTTTATTACCCACTTTCACTATTTCTTGGCCCTCTTTAGTTGATGTCAAAACCTTACTATCCGTCAAGGTTTCTTTATATTCGTCTTTAACCAAAGGCATCAAATCCTTAGTGGTGAATATAGCTAGTTGACTTCTGCCAGTAAGTGGAACAATCGAACATGCAGATAAAGCATAAACAATGCAAAAAAGTGCTGTTAACTTTTTCATAGAATATTTCTTAAATGTGGCTTGCTTAAAAGTATTAAAATAATTTGATTAGTCCACAAACTTATTTAAAATTCAAAGAATCTTCTTTTCTTAGCCCAAATGGAAACTAATGTGACGCTACTAGCCCCTGCTTTAGCTTATCAGAAAAAAATGATGAATCCATTTATTTTTTGGTGGGCCATGCTAATCAAATTGCCAACGGCTGTATTTTGGCGATTAAAGATGGTCCAGCTAGATGGGGAGAAGTGCCTAGTAAGTATCCCCTTTTTCTGGAGAAGCCAAAACCCATTCAAATCCATCTATTTTGCTGCGCTGGCAGGTGCTGCTGAACTCAGTACCGGTGCTTTATGCCAACTTGCCCTAACTGGAAAAGGCTCCTTCAGCATGCTTGTGGTAGATTTTCGGGCAGAATTCAGAAAAAAATCAACCACTAAGATTCTATTTTCATGCGAGCATGGAGAAGAAATTTTTAGCTTAATCGACTCCCTAAAACCTGGAGAAACAAATCAACTGACGATGCTTTCCATAGGCAAAAACACCTTAGGTGAAGAGGTTGCACGATTTTTTATTACCTGGTCCTTCAAGCGAAAAAGCTGATCATTTTTCCCTTAAATTAGGCTGGGTAAAGAGTTAAAAAAGCCGAATAGGACCTACAAAATTTACCGCAATAGGTCTATGGCCCAGGAGGGGCTTTAGGTAAATAGAAAGCCTCGGGAAAGTGGATGCAGAGCTCCAAAGGAGCGAAATAAAAGAGGGTAAATTAGGTGCTAAAAT
>SXYU01000172.1 GCA_005788235.1 Cytophagales bacterium | reverse complement strand
TTAATTTGAACAAAAATAGCAATTCTATTCAATGCCTTGGTACGCCTACCTTCTTGC
The DNA here is from genome assembly GCA_005788235.1 of Cytophagales bacterium. Taxonomy (GTDB): domain Bacteria; phylum Bacteroidota; class Bacteroidia; order Cytophagales; family Cyclobacteriaceae; genus Algoriphagus. The sequence goes on along the minus strand of SXYU01000172.1, from coordinate 3,478 downwards.
TCCAGCAGCTTTTCTTTTTCACGGGATTACTGCGGCACGAAACTTTCTGTTTGACCGAGGGCTGATCCGTAGTCAGAAGTCTCCAGTCCCGACACTGGTGGTGGGCAACCTTTCGGTAGGAGGAACAGGTAAAACTCCCTGGGTAGAATTTTTAGTACGCAAGCTTCGCGATGAGGTGGCTGTTGGGACTTTGAGTCGTGGCTATGGACGCAAAACCCAAGGATTTATTCAGTTGCTTCCTACAAGTACTCCTTCCGAGGTGGGGGACGAGCCTTTGCAACTTTACACCCAATTTAAAGAAGAAATCCCTGTTTTTGTAGGGGAGGATCGGGTAGGCGCGACGCAAAAAATCCAGCAGCTGTGGCCCGATCTGCAACTCCTTATCTTGGATGATGCCTATCAACACCGGAAGCTAAATGCAGATTTCCGAATGCTATTGACACCTTACACTACGCCTTTCTCAAATGATCACCTGCTTCCCATGGGTAGACTTCGGGAGTCCAGGTCAAGAGCGAAGCGAGCGGATGTGGTGGTGGTGACCAAATGTCCTGCCGAACTGAGTCAGGATAAAAAAAATAAGTTAGCCGAGGACCTGGTACCTTACTTGAATTCAGAGGCAGACCTTTTCTTTTCTTCCCTAACCTATGGCTCACCCTACCAAGTGGCTGGGCCAAAGCAAACAGAGATTACTGAAGTCATTGCCCTTGCTGGACTAGCGGATAATGCGCCATTTTTTGCCTTTTGCAGACAGCAGTTTGCCCTGATCGATTCTTTTTCTTTTCCAGATCATTATGCTTACAGGCACGCAGATGCAGCTCGAATTTTGGAGGTTTTGGGACAAGAAAAAGCGAAAAATGCGGTGCTGCTCACTACGGAAAAGGATGCGGTAAAACTTAAATCCCTTGCTGCAACCGAAATGTGGTCGAAAATTTCGATTTTTGCCCTGCCTATACAGGTGGCTCTCGACCCAATTCAAGAGGCGAAGCTGCTCCAAAGGCTACGAAAAAATCTACTTCAAAAGTGAACAGGAAGCTCCTCAGTCTATCGGTATTTATTTTCCTAATGGTAGCGCAAGCTGCTTTTGGACAGCGCCCTGTTCCTCGACCCATCCCTCAAGGAGGTACTGGCAATCCCACGGGCGCTCGTCCAGGGAAGCAATTGGCTGACCCCAAAGAGGGAGAAGAACAAGAGGGTCCGCGTACCCTCCTTGACGATAGCACCAAGCAGGTTTACGGGCCCAAAACCACCCTCTATTTTTACGAGCAGGCCATCAAGCGCAATAGCCTGGTATTGTATGAGTTAGATACCCTACTTAACAATTTTCACAGCTACGACCCTGTCGCCAAGTCAGGATGGAAGTACCAGGACTTGGGGAATATTGGATCTGCTGCCAAACCAGTTTATTTTGGACTGCCTGAGCAAATTGGTCTGAGTTCTGGCTTCGATGCCTACGACCTGTATTTCAAGGACCCTTCCACACGAAAGTTTTACGATTCCAAATCACCCTTTACCGAAATGGCAGCTTTTTTTGGGGGAGGGCATCGAAATTTGCTTGACCTTTCCTTTGCGCGAAACGTAAATCCACGCTGGAATATAGGCTTTGATTTTTCCACGCAGCGGGTACGCAAGACCTTGAACCCCTCCAAGCGGGAGGACAATATGGTGGTGCAGAATGCCTACGCCCTGCATACCAACTACCGTTCTGAAAATGGACGCTACTGGCTGCTGGGGTCCTTTTCAAGGATGAAGCATGTGGTGAATGAGATTGGTGGGATCGTTCCTCCTGCTGTGGATCCTACCTCCCTTTATTTTACTTACGAGGATGCAAAGGTTTGGCTGCAGCAGTCCAGAGCTCGCGAGCTTCGACAAGAGTACCACCTGTACCAGGAATTCAAACTCGGCAATGGACTGCAGTTTTACCATGTGCTCGATCGTAAAATTCAAGCGCTCGTATTTGAATCCTTGCTTAGTGGCTCGGATGGGTTGTTTTTCCCTAAAGAGCGCTTGATTGATCCAGACAGCACCCAGCACCGGAATGATTTTGCGGAGTGGAGAAATGAGTTGGGAATTAAGGGAACAGTCAAGCAGTTTTACTACAATAGCTTTGTCAAGCTTCGCAACGGCAACCGCTGGTCTCCGCAATTGGCAGATCCAACACGAAACTTTACGGAGGTTTATCTTGGAGGAGAGTTGATCGGAAAGCTTTCCGATAAATGGCAGCTTCAGGCGGATGGGGAGTATTTGTTGCCGGGCAACTTTCGATTGCATGGGCTATTTATTTCACCTTGGCTAGATGTGGACTACACCAAGGCCCTGTACAAACCGAGTTTATTTTTCCAGCAGTACCGCGGCAATCACCGGGAGTGGAGCAACGACTTTAGCGATATCGGTGTGGACCAGATCAAAGGAACCGTTAAAGTTCCTTTGAAAAAAATCCAGTTGCGTCCCAGTTTAACGCTGACCCGAATAAATAATTACGTTTTTCTAGGAACAGCTATGAAGGCACAGCAGGCTGCTGGGCAAGCATTTTTGTTGATGCCAGCATTAAAGGCTTCTATTCCTGTAGGGAAGAAATTCCGAATCGATTCCGAGTTGATCTACACCAAGGTGAGTGGGGAATCCGCTGATGCGCTTCGAATTCCAGCATGGTACAACAACACCAAGGTGTATTTTGATGGGCCGCTTTTTGATGACAATGTGTACGTGCAGATGGGAGTAGATCTGCGGTTTCGTTCTTCATTTTTCGCAGATGCTTACCAGCCTTCCCTGCAGCAGTTTCACTTGCAAAACAGTTTTGAGGTGCAGGGCTATCCTGTATTGGACCTATTCTTAGATTTCCGGATCAACCGAACTCGGGTGCTCTTCAAGTACAACCACCTGAATGCCGGTTTGATGGCTCAGGAGGGCTATTTCGTCACTCCAGACTACACCGGCTACCGCTCGTTCTTGGATTTGGGGATTAGTTGGTATTTGTTTGATTAAGGATTGTACCAAGTACCATGTACCATGTACGTCCTCCACTTCATCATTCTTCATTCAGCGTTGGACATTCGACATTGAAAAAAAGTATCAAGTAGCAGGTATCAAGTACCTTCAAAAAAAAGTACCAAGTACCAGGTACCTGCCTGTCAGCAGACAGGCCAAGTATCCTCTGAATGCATGTTGTGATCGAAATGAGAATTATTCTTTAAGATATCAGTACAAGCATCCTGCTAGCAGAATCTCCTACTTTGTACTTTGTACTTGGTACATGGTACAAAAAAGTCTCCTCAAATCTTCGTTCTCCTCAAAAATCTAAAGTAACTTGCCTTGAATTCGCATTTTTACATATACTTAAGGCCAACTAGCGAGAATTTCTATGCTAGCTGTTCCAAAATGAACATTCCATGAATTTGATCGAAAATGTCCGCGAAGCGCTCACCTCGGTAAAGTTACACCTACTCAGAACGGTATTGACAGGAGCCATCATCGCTATCGG
>SXYU01000171.1 GCA_005788235.1 Cytophagales bacterium | reverse complement strand
GATTTATCTTGAAAGGAGGCTATCTAATTCCTGTTTTGGGGATTGGGGCATGCCTTTGGCTCATGCTGCAAGTAAGTAGCCAATCGATTTGGATGACAGCTATTTTTGTAGGCATCGGCACTTTGCTGTTCTGTATAAAGAAAAAGCAGAGAAACTAAGTTTTGCAAGATTTTTTCAGGTCAAGTTGATCATCGAGCAAAAAGGACTGCATTCTTATCCGAGATTGGCGACCACTTCCTCACCTAATCCAAAGGAAAGGGTCATTCCATTTCCTCCCAATCCATTCACGATGGTCACCGCATCACTGACTTGGTGTATAAATTCAGTGGCTCCATTGGTCATTTTAGGGTAGATGCCTTGCCAGGAACTTGCGATTTTCCAATCCTTAAACTGGGCAAACTCTTTAAGGTAGTTGACGATAAGGTCATTTACATCCATTCGATCAAAGGGAGAAAGATCTAATCCATACTCATGGGAATCACCGATCGTAAGTTCTCCCTGTCCATTCTGCGCGACCATGACGTGAATTCCCCATTTGATCAATTCAGGAAACTGCTCCTCGTAGACAGCACGTAATTTATCCAAAGAGGGAGCTACTTGAAAGCCTTTGTAATGGATAAAACTTAGCCCAGCACACAAGGGAGGGCCAATTCTCCAATTGTCCGGCTGCTTTGCAATGCGCATCATTTGAAGCTTGCATTTGGTGATGGGAATCTGTTCAAAAATTTCAGGGTACAAGGTTTCAAAATCCATTCCAGAGCAAACAAATACTCGGTCTGCCGACCAGGCTTGTTGACCTGAATAAACTGTATTCCCCTCAATACGACTGATTGCCTTATTCCAAATGACCTCCACTCCGGGCAGGTTTTCAAAGTATCGCCCAAGTTGGAGCATCGCTTCCCTTGGGTCCAGAATTAGCTCTTCCTCGGTCCAAAGTCCAGCTTTTAAATGCAGCAACTTAGCAGCGGGGCTTTTCGCCTGCACCTGTTCAGGACTGAGCAAAGTTGCAGATTTGATTCCCTGCATGGCTGTGACGTAATCTTGGGCTACCTGCACCTCCAAATCGGTATAGGCTAGGTGTAAGGATCCAGTTTGCTCCGCAAAAAAATTAGCCTTTTGACTCATTTCAAGCCATATTTCTCTCGACCGCATGGCCCGATCAAAGGCGGGTCCTTGTGCTTGGCCCACAGGCCAAATCATACCAAAATTCCGTACCGAAGCCCCTTGGGATCTTGGGTGCCGCTCAAGGACGGTGACCTTCCAGCCTTTATTGTGAAGGGCTCTGGTGAGGGCAAGGCCGACAATACCGGCGCCAATTACGATTGCAGTAGGATTATTCATGCGAGGAAAGATTTAGCGAGGTTGATGGAGATTTTTCCTGTTTCCAGAGCTTGTTACGAAAATAGCCAAAAGAACTGGCTACCAAAACCAGGGAGATGCTGGAAAACACCAAAATAGAAGTGCTGTAAAAACTGAGCCAACTTTGGGATTGAAATAAATCAAACTGTTTGGCTACCAAAATCATGCTACTACCGAGGTAACCGAAGCTATCCGCGAGATACATCAAAAAACCAACATTTCCAGTATGCTTAAAGGCCGCAATTAGCCGATCAAAAAGTAGACTATTGAATGGAATATAGGCCATGTACACTCCTGTGCCCACGGTTACCATCCAAACAAAGGGTGAAACCAAATTTGCCTTGAGTCCGAGCGTGGCGAGAATGGCTAAGCAAAACCCAATCAAAATCATCCAATGGTTGAGGAATAGTGCGCGTCGGTTGTTTTTGACCAAAACCAAACAAGCCATCATCACCAATAAAAAGAGGGTGATGGGCACTTCTGTCTGCGTAAGCAACTCAGGTCCGACAGCAATGGAAAGGTCCCTCCAAATTTCTACTACAAAATTATCTCGAAGGTCCCGCAAAGCCGTCAACATCATGTAAACAAGAATGAGTAACAGGATTCCGGGCATAAATTCCTTGAAGAACTGCTTCCGTTCCTGCTTAGTCATCGGCTGTCGAGGGCTCCGCATGGCGATGTCTTCTGCATTGGGAGAGGGAATGTGGTTGATCAAAAATACGCTTGCAACAAGTAAAGGGAAAAACAAAGAACCTGTCAAAAAAGGCATCCAATTTTCTGTAACTGCAAAGGATTGCATCAGCCAGGTACCCACTGATTTGACAAAGCCAGAAGAAAAAACAAAACTAGCTGCCAGCACACTTCCCATCAACTCGGTGAATTTGCGACCCTCCATGTAGTGAAACACAATTCCCCAAATCAAGCCCAAGGGAAAGCCATTGATTAAAAAACAAAGTATGTTGAAGGGTGCAGGGAGCACTGCGAAACCGAGCAAGGCCAACCAAGAAATCGCAACTAGTTGGATGATGAGCCAGGCTCTACCCTGCTCTTTCAGTTCAGAAATAAGTTTAATCCCATAAAACTTACTGGCCATGTACCCGATGGTCTGGGCTAAAATCAACCAAACCTTTAGGTCTACACCTAAAAAAAATTCTCCTTCAAAGGTTGCTGCGGCAAAGGGTTTTCGAAAAGAATACATGCTGCTGTAGGTCAAAAAACCCATCAAACCAGCAAACACACTCATTTGAAAAGAGGATGTTTCCTTTAACAGCTTGGCCAAGGCCGGGATCCGAACCATTACCGCTGGTAAGCCTTTTCGTATGCCTTCACAATCTCGAGCACCTCTGTCAAAGTTGCCGCGAAATGGCTGGGACGATGCGCTATCAATTCCTCATGCGAAAAAACTCCCGAGGTGATCGCGATGCTCATCAAACATCCTGCGCGATGTCCTTCATTTACGTCCACTTCAGTATCGCCTATTTTGATGACCGACTTGGGATCATCTATTCCCAACTCAACCATAATTTTTTGGATCATAAAGGGAAAGGGGCGGCCTTGGGGTACTTCATCGCTTGCGGCAGTGGCATCCACCAATAATCCGTCAGTCCAGCCTACTCTTGCCAAGATGATATCTGTAATTTCTCTGTTGAAACCTGTATCCAAGGCTACTTTGATTCCGAGTTGGTGTAGTTCTTTAAAAACAAACTCAGCATCCGAAACAGCACGAACGGATGGGTCGTGGGTGTAAAAAGATACCATCTCAGAAACAAAAGAAGCATGAATATCCATCACCAGCTCTTCAGTAATGCGTTCAGAAGTTGGCTCGTGGATTTCCAATAATTCGCGAATAGCTTGAGGCTTGGAGTAGCCCATTTTTTGGTTGGCTTCTTCCAAGGTCACAAAGTTGTACCCGTGCTTATTCAACACAAATTGGAATGATTTCGCAACGCTACTTTCGTCATGGATGGTGGTACCTGCCATATCAAATACGGCTAGTTTAATTTTGGACATGCTAATAATGTAAGGCGATATCGTTCAGTGGAAGCTTAAATAAATAAGCGATTGAAAGTACCAACTCTACCTAAGAATTTATTGATTTTGTAATTAATCAATTATTAAGTTTTATGAATATCCGCAAGCCTACCAATGGTTTAAAGAAAGGTTAATCACTGAGGATAAATTGTCCACAGACGACAGTCCAATGAATTGAACTTCCAACTTTATTTTCTTGGCTTTCCAGTAAAAAGTGATTGAACACATTAAAATATTCACATTATCATAAACTAGACTAGGACTAATCCTTCAGGGTTATCCTGTATATTCCGAATTATTTAAAAATATGGACAAGAATACACAGCAATTGAAAAGGGTAGAATTAATTTTTGGTTTTTACGAAAAACATGGGAATGAAGAATACATTGGAGAGCCCGTTTCTCAACTGGAGCACATGTGTCAAAGTGCCCAATTGGCTGAGGGAGAAGGCTTTGATGAAGAGGTTATTTTAGCTGCTTTCTTCCATGACCTAGGTCATCTAATTACCCAAGGTCCAACTACAGAAATGATGGGGGAATTTGGAGTAAAAAGACATGAACAACTTGGTGCAGATTTTTTAAGAAGTTTAGGTTTTTCTGAGAAAATAGCGCAACTAGTTGAAAATCATGTGCAAGCAAAACGGTATCTGACCTTTCGATATCCCGACTATTACACCAAACTTTCTGAAGCTAGTAAGCAAACTTTAATCTATCAAGGGGGTCCAATGAAGGAAGAGGAAGCGCTAAAATTTGAGAAGGATCCGCTTTTTGAAGTTTCTTTACGAATGCGAACCTGGGATGAGGAAGCCAAGCTAACTAATCTACCTTTACCCTCCTTGACTCGATACAAGGAAATGGCGCTTAGAGCCTTGCAGCAGCGTCTGGATTAATTCAACGTTTTCCTTATACCACTCGATTGGGACCTATTTTCTGAAGGAAATACCTTGCTCGGCAATGAACTCATGCCAGTTGGGGTTTATCTGGATGGCCATTACCTATTTTTAAACGTTTAAAAACGATTTTAATTGATTAACTGAAGTTTGTTTTGGGGAGAATCTCCAATATTTGACCAATACAAAATCATTTTTTCACACTAACTTTTTTCAAATGAATTCACTTAAAAACAGAGTGCAGCTAATCGGGCACCTAGGTGCCAAAGTAGACCTCAAACAGTTAGAGTCCGGGAAATATTTAGGGCATGTATCCTTAGCTACCAATGAAAACTACAAATCCCAAAAAGGCGATCGAGTAGAAGAAACCATTTGGCACAACTTGGTCATTTGGGATAAGCCAGCGGAAAACCTTGCTAAATACACCGATAAGGGATCGGAAATTGCCGTAGAGGGCAAGTTGACCAATCGGAGCTACACGGATAAAAATGGGGACAAGAAATTTATCACGGAGGTTGTGGTCAGCGATTTTCTATTACTTGATAAAAAGGCGAAAACAGAGTAATCTGATACGCTCCACCTCATTCGGAAATAAGGGAGGTAAACATCTAAATCCTTTATTTCCGACCCCATCCTTTCAAATGCACTGAAAATTTTAGTCTAGGGCACTACTCTCTTTAATTTACTAGTCAAGGAATGGCTATTGAACCGCTATTTCAGAATTTTGATTTAGTGATTTTTAATCCCCCCCTTATTTTTTAAAGACTAGGGAATCCAAAAGCGCGCCTTCAAGATCAAACACTTTCCAAACCAGTTCATGCTGATTCAATTCTAAAATACCAACATGGTGCTCTTTTATCAGCTGGTCCATTTTTGGAAAAGAGGAGGATTGATCCTTAGGCTCTAAGCCTCCACCGGCACCACCAACGATAAAAAAAAGAACCGGGTGACCCGAAAAATCACGTTTCATCCGCTCGTAATCGTGGGTATGGCCCGCAACAACAAGATCTATCCAGCCTCGGTGAAAATAAGGTTCAAGTACCTCTAGGATGCTATTTTCCCCATGATATCCTGGCCAGCCTTGGGAATAGGGAGGCTGGTGCAGCACCACCATGCGCCAAGAGGCTTCTTGCCAGTCCGAAGAAGCCAATACCCCATCAAGTGCTACCCTTTGCGCAGAAGCTGCAGGAAGGCTTACCGGGAAATAGGCATTTGGATCCAAAGTCATGACAGCCAAAGGACCAATCCGGTGAAATCCATACGTTGGCTCGCTGTCACGCATCAGATAGGTACGCAGCGCTTTGGGTTGGAGTGAGTCGTAATTTCCGTCGTAGTCATGATTACCCGGAACCAAAAGCTGGGGACTTTGCATCCCAGAAAGTACCTGTAGAAAGGAAACATAGGACTTGGCCTCGGAGCCATCAGCCACCAAGTCTCCTGCCCCAATACTCAAGTCAACCTCTTTCCTTTTCACTAGCTCAGACAATTTTTCAAATGCTCGCCAGCCCCCTTGTGAATCCCCCCAAAGCGCTACACGTATGGAATCGGAGTTCAACTTAGGCATTACAAATGAATATTGGCCCAGAAAGGCATTGGCCTGATACATATGAAAAGAAAAATCCTGCATAGTGACAGGCAGGGTAAAGACGCCTGTTGAAGAACTAACCAAAATCTCTTCCCCAGAAGCAAGCGCTAGCCTAGCTTCGCCAGGATGTTCGCTTACCCAGCGCACAAACCAGTTCCCATCAGCACCTAGCAATACATTGGGCTCGGCAAGCAGGATTGGCAGCGCTCGAGTTGCTTCTTTTTGTTCCTCCCAGGTCCTGATGAGCAAGGACTTTTTGAGCTTACTGTTTTGTAACACCTGGACTTTTCGAAGTACGTGCAACGAATCGGTGGTACGACTTGCTTGGCGCTCCAGTACCGAATAATTCTCCAAAGAGATCCACTGCACCTTTCTCAGCCCACCAGCCATGGCATTATTGATCACACGTACCTGAAGTTGCACCCGACCCGAGTCCAACACCTCAAATTGGTTACCTGGCCTAGAACGATGGACTTGCTTTTCATTTACCCAGACTTGCACTCCATCGTCACCCGAAACCTGGAGTATTCCTGGGGCAAGAAAGATCTCTTTCTCGTACCAGAGGGAATGGTTGGGTAGATTCAGCCGATGTGGCAGGGATAGACTTTCACTTGGTTGACTTAAACTAGGTAGTTCACGAAAAATCCCTGGAAGTGAATCAGCACCCAAATACATCCAATCTGTACTCAAGTCAACCCAAAGGTTCGGATTCATTTGGAGCTCTGCAACAGACCTATTGGGTAAAAAATACGCCTCTCCATAGGTTGGAGAGGCGCATTGAGAAATATTCCGCTGGCAAGAAAAAAGAGCTCCTCCTAATACTAGTAGTAAAAAAAGGATCCGAGGTCTCACTTCAACATCTCTTTGATTGCAGGAGCTGCTTTGGAGTCTGGATAAGATAAGCCCAAAAGCTGATAAACCGTTCTAGCGATCATGGATGAATGCCATTGCCCTTTAACCTTCATTTCACCCGAAGCAGGCGTATCAGGCCCAATGGCAATCATCCAAATTTGGCTTGCCTCTGGCAATTTTTCGCCGTGGCTTTTCCAACTCGTCTTAGAAGTCCCCCTTCCATGATCTACGCTTACAATCAAGGTAGTTTTGTCCTTATAAAAGGGATCTGATTGCAAAGTTTCCCAAACCTCTTGGATGTACTTATCTGTTTGCTTGGCTGACCAAAGGTATTGATCGTATTCCCCATCATGTGCCCAATCGTCTGTTTCTCCATAGGCGATGTACACTACTCTAGGCTTTTTGGTTTTGATGGTTTCCAATGCAAAATGGTGTGTAAATGGATCCAAGCGAACTCCTCCCCAAGGACCTCTGATCTCTTGCTGAAGGCGATTTACGGTTTGCTCTACTGGAGTTAAGTTAGGGCCTTCCGCTAGATCAAATCCTGCGTTTACAGGTACCCCACTTCGCTCCTCGTTTATGATGTAAGGAAATACATCCCAGCTTCCAAAAGCAAACACTTTGTCTTTGTAAGCAGGCATCTGGTTAAGGTATTCTAAAAAGGTGACGTTGGGGTTGTTGACTTTGTCGTTGGAGTTGATACGGGCATCGTCGGCAAAGCCACTTAATGCTTCGTTGTAACCTGGGTAAGAGAACCACATTTTATTGCTGTTGTCCACATTATTTCCATATGCTCTATTGCCATAAAGCTGCCCTTTCTGGGCAACAGTACTCCAAAGGAATGGGAATAGCATCTCTCTTCGTTTAAGCGGATTTGCATCCCAAAACTCTTGCATTAGAGATCCAGGAGTCTTTATCATCCCGGTATCATTTACCAAGAGGGAATCAGCCCCTTTGAATAATTCCTGCCATCTCAGGCCATCGAGTGTTATTAAAACAATGTTTTCTGTTTTAGTACTTTTCGTTTGAGCAGATAGCCCGAAGGAAAAACCAAAAACAAGAGCAAATAGTAAGGTGTGCTTGATCATAGCTTATTTAAATTAAAGGAAATCTACCTGAAGGATCGGGTAGATTTCCAAAAGTAGGTAAACTAAAAGTTGATGTTCTATTTGATATCCCACCAAACTCGGGTAGTTATCGCGTCTGCGCCTTGTCTTCCAATGGCTGCCTTGTAATTATCTCCATTCAAGGATTGAACACTACTAGGGTACATGAACCTGACAGGAACGGTATTGATAAACGCTGCTGGCCCTGGCTTAATCGTTGGGAAACCTGTTCGTTTCCAATCATGCCAAGATTCTAAACCACTGAAGTAAAGAGCAATCCATTTTTGGGTACCGATCTTCACAAGCTTTTCCTGCGTAGTACCTGTATAGCTCACTTTTGCTTGCGCAAAATAGGTGTCATCTACAACTAACTTAGCTGCAATTGTAGGTTGGCTAATTGCCGTGTACCGTGCTCTGTAATAATTCACAGACGCCTGTACTCCTTTTTTGTAGTAATCTTCAGCCGTTCCCACAGTAATAAATCCACGCTCTCTTGCTTCTGCTAAGATAAACTGAACTTCAGCGTAGCTCATCAAAATTGCTTGGTATCCCGTAGCATTTGCTTGAGAGGAACATGCCTGGCAAGACCAAAGCAAACCTACTCTTGAAATAAAGTTGGATCCACCCTTAGTTGGATCTCCAGAAGGAGCGTATTTTAATGCTTCCTCATCACCCAATCCATTTGGAACTCCATCATAGGCAGTAACTGCCCCAAGAACTCCAGCTCCAGATGCGGTGGTAGGTTGCGCATATGCAAACAAACGAGGATCATTCAAATCTTTTAACGCATTCTCCAAATTCTCGCTCAATCGAATTTCGTCGTAAGAACCAGAACGGGTGGTGAATAGCGGATGTTGATTGGGAACGTCCGCCAAATACTGAAGAACGGCTTGCTCACTTTCTGCCGCGAAAATTGGAGACTGCGTTGGATTACTCACAATAGCCTGAAGTGCCACCGAAGGATTTTGACGATCCGAAAGACGCATCAACATGCGTAGTCTTAGGGAGTTTGCAAACTTTTTCCAAAGGCCCACATTTCCGTTAAACAAGATATCGCCTTCGATTTTCTCAGAAGTTGTACCTAGAATGGCATTTGCTTCTTCCAATTCAACCAAAATGGCTTTGTAAACGGATTCTTGAGTATCAAACTTTGGGTAATTAACCCCAGTTTTTGCCTGAAGTGCATCAGCGTAAGGAATCTCTCCATACACATCTGTCATGTAAGCAAATAAGTGTGCGCGCATTACCTTGGCTACTCCGACATAGTTTTTCTGGTTAGCCTTTCCAGATAGCTCAATGATGTTGTTGATATCACGCAAAGCACCATAGAAAGAATTGTACGGGTTACTCTGAGGACCCCAGTTGTAGCGATCTTCGTTAGTGAATTGGATTTTGGCCGTGTACTGCATCACCAAGTTACCTAAGCCCCATGCGTTTCCAGCAATTTCGTTGGTGGTATTTCGGATGACGTTTGGCAAAAGCAAAGCGGAAGAAACCGCCTTTGGGCTATTTGGATTGACATTGACTTCTTCGAAATCTTTGTCGCAAGCACTTACTCCAAGAAGGAGACCTAGTACCAATCCGCTGATAGATAGTTTATTGATTTTCATAGTTATATTTTTGATGATCTTGCCCGCTGAGCAGGATTAAAACTTGACATTAAGGTTAAATCCTATGTTTCTTGATGATGGCAAAGCCATGTCTTCTACACCTGGGATCAAGGTTCCACCTCTCATCGCCATGGTCTCTGGATCGAAGTGAGGATTTTCAGTCCATAGTGCAAGGTTTCTACCTACTAAAGAGATTTTCACATCCTGTACTGGGAACTTGGAAAGTAGACGCTTAGGAATGCTGTACCCGATCGTTACTTCTCTTAGCTTCAAGAAAGTAGCGTCATATTTAGCCGCTTCTACGTTGTTACGCTCGTAGTACCTGTTGTGCCAGTTTCTAGAAGTGATTTTGATAGTATTAGGTGTAAAAGAACCGTCCGTATTTTTGATCACGCCGGGAGAAACAATTCCATTTCCAGCTACTGCCAAATCGTATCCGTTCTCACGTCCATACAAGGTTTCTTCCAACTGACCAGAGGTAGATCCAATGGTCTTGGTTCTGGACACCACGATACCTCCATGACGGTAGTCAAACAAGAATCCTAGCGAAATGCCCTTGTAATTCAAGTTGTTTTGAATACCTAGCATCCAGTCAGGATTGTAATTTCCCTGCTTCAACAAGGTAGGAGACGTGATTGGTGTTCCAGACGTGTTGTGCACAATTTGTCCAAAGTAAGGAGAAGCAGTATCTGCAACTCGCTCAAAGCCAGCACCATAGATATTTCCCATACGCTCACCTACTCGAGCTTGAATGTTGGCTCCGTTGGTACCTGTTAGCGTGTAGGTAGTCAAACCTTTAGTCAACTCCAATACATAGCCTCTGGTACGGGTGAAGTTGGCAAAGAAATTCCAAGTGAAGCCACTTGCAGTCTGAACTGGTGTACCAGAAAGCATCACTTCTAGACCTTTGTTCTGGATTTCACCTGCATTGATGATTCGAGAAGCATATCCAGTAGCGATATCCAATTCAATTGGGATGATTTGATTTCTGGTTCGGTTATCAAAGTAAGTGAAGTCCAATCCAAGTCTTCCGTTCAAAAATCGCATGTCTACACCAGCTTCGAAAGAAGCAGTACGCTCAGGCTTCAAATCTGCATTTGACAATCGACTCGATTCTGATTTCGCTTGAATACTACCCCAAGCTGTAGCCGTGTTGTACACGTTAGTCAATGAATAAGGATCAGTATCATTACCTACTTCTGCAAATGCACCTCTCAACTTGAGGAATGAAATTGCGCTAGGCAAGGTCACCATGTCAGATACCACTGCACTCAAGGTAGCAGATGGATAAAAATAGCTGTTATTGGATACTGGCAAAGTACTTGACCAGTCATTTCGGCCGGTTACATCCAAGAAAAGGACGTTTTTGTATCCGATCTGCCCAAATCCATAAAAAGAGTTGATGCGCTTCTCAGAAGTAAATTGGTTAACCTGAAGGTTTACCGCCGTGTTGGTGAAATTGTAGATACCTGGAATCAACAACTGAGGAGCTGAAGTATCCACATATTTGTTGTTTTGACGCATTGCGTTTCCACCCAAGGCTAGGCTGTAAGACCAGGTTGACTTAGTTGTCTCAGAATAAGTAAGCAAGAAGTCAGAGTTTTGCTCAGAGAAAAACAAGGCTTCTTCTCTGTAGCTTCCTTTAGGGAATCGCTGTGTACTGAATGCTCTTCTTCTATCTCTTAGATCGTTGTAAGTATCCAAACCAGATCTTACCATCAAGCTCAACTTTGGAGTAAACTTGTAAGTAGCGAATACGTTACCAAACATTCTGTCCTTCGCCTGTCCGTTGGTATTTTCATACACGTTGAAGTACGGATTGTCGTGGTAGTTGTAGTTGTAGTTAAACTGTTGAACTCCTTCCAATCCTGGCTGCCAGTAGTTTCTTAGATTTCTTGTGTCTACCTGTCTTCCGTACCAGATCCATAGGTACATCAAACTTTCTGTACCGTAAGAAATGTTGGGTCTGTTACCACTTTCAGAACGTTGAAAGTTGAACGTAGAATTGATGGAAAACTTATCTGTCACGTTGATACCGCCATTCATGGCTAGCGTATTTCGCTTCAAATCTGTGTTTGGAACAGTACCTGTTTGGTTCAAGTTGGTCCAAGAGAAACGGATATTAGATTTTTCATTTGCTCCTTCAAGCGCGATGTTATTGGAAGTTGTTACGCCCGTTTGGAAAAAATCGTTGATATTGTTTGGACGAGAAACCCATTCAGTAGCCGTGATTTTACTTGTTGCAGGAGCATTTCTATCTCCACCTCTAAATCCAGACACGTCTCTTGGCGAATCAAATTGAGGTAATAATAAACCTTTATCCATCTCAGGACCCCAACTTTCATCCACACCGTCTGAGATACCTGCTCCAGCACCATTCACGAAAGAAAACACACCGTTATTACCTTGGCCATATTTATCTTGCCACTGAGGCAAACGCAACACATTGTCAAAAGTAGTGTTGGTATTGATGCTCACGCCCAAGCCTTTTTTATTTTTTGCTGATTTGGTGGTGATCAAGATCGCACCATTCGAAGCTCTTGAGCCATACAAGGCAGCTGCAGCTGGACCTTTCAAAACGGTCATAGACGCCACATCATCTGGGTTAATTTCACCAGCAGCATTTCCATAATCTGCTTCCTGGTTTGATCGTCCGGAAGAACCTACAATGCTATTTGAGATGGGAACTCCATCAACTACGAAAAGTGGCTGGTTGGAATTGATGTTCAAAGAAGACTCCCCTCGGATGGTCACTCGAGTAGATCCACCTACTCCTGAAGAAGAGTTTGTGATTTGTACACCTGCTACTCTACCACTCAAGGAATTGATTACGTTTGTCTCTCTTGCTTCGGTAAACTGTGAACCGTCTACAGTTTGCACGGAGTAGCCCAACGCTTTGGTCTCTCTTTCCACACCAAGTGCAGTGACAACCACTTCAGAAAGTGCAAAGCCCTCTGAAAGTTGTACATCGACTACTGACTGATTGCCAACGTAAACTTCCTTGCTTTCAAATCCTACAAAGGAGAACACAAGCGTTTCTGTGCTTGAGGCCTGAATAGAAAACGAACCATCGATGCCTGTGACCGTACCTCTAGTGGTACTTTTAACCAAAACAGTGGCCCCAGGAAGTGGTCCATTTTTGGAATCGCTTACTTTTCCTGACACCAGCACCTGCTGGGCAAAAGAAAGATTGAAGATGAATATAAGACATGCTGTCAATATTCCTCGCCATGTGTTTTTTTGATTACTCATGTGTCTGATAAATAAATAATGGGTTTTTACTTTATGACTACAAAGCTAGATTACCACTATTCCTTGGCTATTAACCCTCCTTTACCAAAACATGAATTAATTTTAGTTTATCACAAATCAACAGTCCAAATCCATATCAGAATGAATTAAATAAAGATTTTTAAAAAAAAATTAGAATTTTAAAGAGAATTCACGGGTCAAAAAAAGAAGAAAAAGTATCCAGAGTTACCTAGATTAATTTGGATGAATCCAAACTGAAAAAAAATAGAAGTAGAATTAATAGTTAATTAATATTTAGGACTTGCCTTTTATTTTTCTAATGCATAAACGCGATAGCTGGCTCGCTCCACAAATCCCAATCTTTGATACAATCGGTAGGCAGGTAGGTTGTCTGGGTAAAGTTGAAGGTAAGGGATTTGATGGCGTTGCTGGATGTAATTAATCACAAGGGGTAAAACGAGTTTCGCCAATCCCCTCCCCACAAACTCGGGATGCGTGCAAACTGCACTCACTTCGATGTAGGGATCTGCCGCTAAGCGAGTCCCTGCCATGGAAACCAGTCTACCTTCAACAAAATACCCGAAATAACCCCCAAAATCAATCGTGTTTTCTAAAAATGGTCCAGGCTTGGCCAACTGAGTTAAGGCCAACATATCGGGGACATCTGCCGCGCCAAGTGCCCGAATGTTTGAATCTAGGGGCAAGTTGATTGAAGGACTTTCGAAGACCATTTGCAACAAGGCATTGTCATTGCGCACCTTCCATTTGGCATCCAATTCCAAAAAATCAGGCGTAAATAAGATCACCCGCATCCCTGGATCCATCACAGCATACAACTGATCCAATTGCACGACCTCATAGCTGGGAAGCCCAGCAAAGAATCCCATTTTTCGATCAATAAACACTGCGTTACCTCTCCGAAAAACATAGGGGACAACATCTGAATTCAGAGCCGTCCAAATTGGATTGTCTAAAGAGTGATTCATCTTAGCAAATTTAGCATTCTTAAAATAAAGGTTTCCAAACAAAAATGGAATAATACTTCTGATAAGCAACCATCATGAAACTTAATTCCTTGTTCACATAAAATAAACAGTGATTGCCTAAGTTTGTCAATTATCGTCGGGCCATGAAAAATTTCCAACTGACTATTTTCGTAATTCTTCTTCACTTTTCCACCCTTTCCATGGGTCAGACCCCTAGTTGGGAAAAATGGTTTTGGCCAAATCCTGGACTCCCAAGAAATGCACAAAGCCCACTTTTTCAAGATAGCCTAAGCCTGCGGCCTTTTGAAAATAGACAAGCGCTACCCCTAGCTCCAAGGATCAACCAGCGCCTTTCCGCCCAATATCAACTGCCTACCGATTCCCTAGTAATTGGAGCTTCTACTTTTAGTCTGGAATTTTGGCTGATGCAGCACATCAACCAACCCATAGGTTTTGAGGTTTTTTTAGGAAAAAAGTCACTTCTTGGTCATTGGAATGAAAAATGGAACTTAGACAACCGAGAAGCAGCACAGCAATTTTGGGAAGAGTATTTCACTCATTTGGTACTTACCCTTGAAAATGGCAGGCTAACAGTCTGGGAAAATGGAACACAAATCTCACAAGAGCAGCTTTCTCCTGAGAAAGGCAGGCTCCTGCTTCAATCCTACCTTCAGCAGGAACCACAAATGAGTCTGGACCATTGGGTGAAGCACCTCAGCTACTTTGAGCTTGCGCTCACTGAGAAGCAAATTCAACAACGGTTTCAAAATCATCAAGAGTGGAAAAAGAAAGGCCTTCGCTTTCCAAATACCTTCCATTTTATGGCTGAACCCTACCTTTTCCCACTCAAGAACACAGGGATGCAAATCACCTTTGAATTGGATCGAAAAGCACAAGTATATCTTAAATACGGTACTTCCCTACCCCTAAAAGATTCGACATTCCTTTTGCCTGTAAAAGAAAATCTATATAGTACTCAAATTAAAAACCTACAACCAGGTACCCCTTATTTCTATCAACTACTCGCACAAGACTCCTCCGGGAAAATTCTAAACTCCGGCCCTTTGACGTTTCGGACTGCTCCTTCTACAGACCAACCGATTGTTTTCGGCGTTGTCTCCGATACAGAAGCTCGTCCGCAGATCAATGAAAAAATTGGCTCCCTACTTTGGGACGAGCGCGTAGATTTTACAATCCACCTCGGCGATCTCACTGACGGGGGTCAGAAAAAACAAAAATGGCAGTGGACGCAAGAGTTTTTTCCCGGTAGCTCAGCGCTTTATTCCCGCATACCAAATCTACCCGTGGCCGGAAATGGAGAGGGAGATCTGTACTGGTTCAATTACTACCATCCCCAGGCGGAAGAAAAAGGATATTACGCACTTAGCCATGGGCTTGGAGATTTTTTTATTCTAGATTCAAACCAACCCAAAAATCTCCAAAAAGGAGGAAGCCAGTACATTTGGTTACAAAATGAACTTCAAAAAAGTACTGCTCATTGGAAAGTAGTGTTGATGCATCACGCACCATATTCTGCAGATGAAGACGATTATGGCAACACTTGGAGCGGCCCAAGTACCTATGGCGATCGAAAGTTTCAAGATTTAGTATCCCTTCTTGAAAAAGAGGGAGTAAAAGTGTTCTTTTTTGGACACCTTCATACCTACATGAGAACCTTTCCTATTTGGGAAGATCAGGTAAACACTGCCAAGGGAATCACTTACTTTCAACTTGGGGGAATGGGAGGAAATCTAGAGGATTTCGCACCTAACCGAGTTCCATTTAGCGCAAAAACATATCGAGGACATCATTACGGTACCGTTACCTTAACCAAAGAAGTTTTCGAGCTCCGAACCTACACCTTGGAAGGAAACTTGATTGATTACCATCAAATAGTCTATAACGCTCCTATTGATTTAAAATAAATTTGATTACAGCAAATTAAATCCTCCCTTAACCAAAACTACGGCTGTGGAATCTAAGGCTGTGTCTGAGGCGATTGCTCGGTACTTCTTGCTTTTGGCTCCAGGAGTTACTTTGATTTTTTGTAAGGTAAAGGCACCTGCACGTTTTGATTTTTGAACCAAAATGTAATACTCCTTTCCCACTTCAATGATCGATTCTTCGGGAACAGCAAAAGACCGTTGAGGATCCAATTGAATTCTCGCTTGCAATAACATCCCGGGAGTCAGTTTAGCTTCCTCCTTTTCATCCAGCAGGTCCGCATGCACGTTGATCTGTCGCTGGTCGTTGATGGACTTGCCCACAACCTTTATCTTTGCCTTGAGCACCTCATCCGGCCGGTCAAAGCTCGTAAATTCGACTTTTTGACCGGTATATACCTTGCGTGCATCCTTCTCAAAGAGTATCAATTCCGCATGAATATGCTCCTTACTCATCAAGGTAAGTGCCTTGGCTGCAGAGGGTAAAAATTGTCCTGGAACAGCCACTACCTCCACAACAAATCCCGAAATCGGAGAGGAAACTGATATTTTACTCCGCATGCTGGTTGGCGTTAACCCATCTGTATCGATCCCAATCATAGCCAATTGCTTTTTCAAACTTTGGGTTTTAG
>SXYU01000170.1 GCA_005788235.1 Cytophagales bacterium | reverse complement strand
CCATTGACTCCTGAAGAAGAGGAAATTGGTTGGTTTATCACCGAATTAATCATGGAGATGGAAGAAGAGGAAACGGTGAAGGTTCAGGAATTTCTGGACATGGATACTCACCATGATTACGGGATTGGCTTGGATGTGTCCTTAAATGTGGATGAAATAGATGAACA
Source organism: Cytophagales bacterium (assembly GCA_005788235.1). GTDB lineage: Bacteria > Bacteroidota > Bacteroidia > Cytophagales > Cyclobacteriaceae > Algoriphagus. The sequence goes on along the minus strand of SXYU01000170.1, from coordinate 28,788 downwards.
AATAATTGCAAAATTTATTCAGGAATTCAATGACGACACCTTAACATTGGATGATACCCTCTATTCATTTATGACTGAGGATGAAGACTTTGAAGATGAAGATTGATACAAAAGCTTTACTGATTAGAATGCGTTAGTAGTCTACTAGCGCTTTTTTTATGCTGAAAATTGCCCTCTCACCGACTTTTGCACACCCACTACCTGAAGGGCATCGGTTTCCCATGGAAAAATACAGCTTGCTTCCTGAACAGCTACTATTTGAAGGAACGGTTACTGATTCAAATTTTTTTATACCGCAGCCATTGGAGGACCAGTTGATTTTGTCTACCCATCAAGATACCTACTTGATGCGATTAAAAAATCTGGAATTAACTAAAGCTGAAATCCGTGCCATTGGCTTTCCGCTTAGTATGCCATTGATCGAACGGGAAATTTGTATTGCTGGCGGATCTGTACAAGCCGCCCGCTATGCGAAGGAATTTGGAATTGGAATGAATGTGGCTGGAGGAACGCATCATGCCTTTTTCAATCGAGGCGAAGGCTTTTGTATCTTAAATGATTTGGCGATAACAGCCAATTATTTACTCAAGGCGGAATTAACCCGAAAGATCCTAATCGTAGACCTCGATGTACATCAAGGAAATGGAACTGCGGCACTTTTTCGGGAGAATCCTTCTGTATTTACCTTCAGCATGCATGGGGAGAAAAACTACCCTCACCGAAAGGAAAAGTCCGACCTTGACCTTGGATTGGCAGATGGCACAGATGATGCAACCTACCTATCCCTTCTTGATCTTCATTTAAAGCGTATTGTAGACTTGGAGCAACCTGATTTTATCCTATACCAAAGTGGAGTAGATGTATTGGAGACAGATCAGTTGGGGAGGCTTTCCTTGACTTTAGCGGGGGTTCAAGCTCGTGATCGCTTGGTGCTTTCAACTGCGAGGTCTCTGGGAATTCCAATCATGTGCTGCATGGGGGGAGGTTATTCCAAACGAATAAAAGATATTGTGGAAGGGCATGCTCAAGTATTTCGATTAGCTCAAGATCTCTTTTTTTAGTGGTTTAACTGATTTTAACGCAGGAAATTTTCTGTGATTCTTGCAAAATGAATACTTTATCTATATTTGCGACCTATTAACCCTAATTATATCCAAGTGAAAAAAATTTTTGCACGTTTCGTTGTTCTTGCTCTTGTAGCTGTATTGGTTTATTCCTGTGGTAAAAAACCAGATACATCTGGTGCTAATTCCTCTTCCAAAGAGGGTGCTGCAGCTGGTGATTTGAAGATTGCATACGTGCATACTGATTCAGTAATCAACAAGTATGATTTTTTCAAAAAGAAATCTGAAGAAATTACAGAAAAAGGAAAGAAGTTGGATTTGGATCTGCAAGCCAGAGCTAAGGGTTTTGAACAAGAAGTGGCGATGTTCCAGCAGAATGGTGGTAACCTGACGCAAAATCAGATTCGTGCCAAGCAGGATGAGTTGATGCAGAAGGAACAAAACCTAATCGGTTACAGAGACAATTTGATGCGGGAACTATCCACTGATGAGTCTACACTTTTGAATGACGTATACCTTCAGGTTCAAGAATACATGAAAGAATATGCAAAAGAAAATGGGATTGATTTAATCTTGAGCCACACTCGAGGTGGGGCAATCTGGTATGCAACCGATGCAATCGATGTGACCAAATCTGTGACTGAGGGATTGAACAAGAAATACAACGCAAATCCTGCGGCAGCTGATACAAAACCAGCTGCAACGGATTCACTAGCGAAGAAAAAATAAGTAAATTGAAAGCTGCTGAAAAACCCGGATATCCTCCGGGTTTTTTTGTGCACAAAAAAAAGTAATTTTGCGCAGCTTTAGAAAAACCGATTGACATGAAAATTACTGAGTTTTTAAAACACAACTACCGTCACTTCAATGCTGCAGCACTTATTGATGCTGCCGAGGGATACAAAACCCACCTGAATGAGGGAGGAAAAATGATGGTCACGCTTGCTGGCGCAATGTCCACTGCCGAATTGGGGATTTCCTTGGCAGAAATGATTCGCCAAGACAAAGTGCAAATCATCTCCTGTACAGGAGCAAATTTGGAGGAAGATGTGTTTAACCTAGTAGCTCACGACTACTACGAGCGTGTTCCAAACTACCGAGAACTAACTCCAGAGCAGGAGCAAGACTTGTTGGAGCGCCACATGAATCGGGTGACAGATACCTGTATTCCAGAGATGGAAGCGATGCGAAGAATTGAAAATGTGATTCTTGAAGAATGGGTGAAGGCCGATCAAAATGGAGAGTCCTTTTTTCCACATGAATTTTTCTACAAAATATTACTCTCCGGCAAATTGGATGCTTCTTTCCAAATAGACCCTAAAAATAGCTGGTTACTGGAAGCGGCAAAGAAGAACCTACCGATTATTGTTCCGGGTTGGGAAGATTCCACCTTGGGAAACATGTTTGCGGGTCACGTAATTTCTGGTGATGTAAAGAATGTACATACCGTTCGCACTGGCATTGAATACATGATTTTTTTGGCCGAATGGTATACTGTAAATGCTATGGATGCGAGTATGGTTGGTTTCTTCCAAATTGGAGGAGGTATTGCTGGTGACTTTCCAATCTGTGTGGTACCGATGCTTCACCAAGATTTGCAACGGACTAATGTTCCATTATGGGGTTATTTCTGTCAGATTTCTGACTCCACCACCTCGTATGGTTCGTATTCAGGAGCGGTTCCTAATGAAAAAATCACTTGGGGCAAGCTGGGCATGAAAACGCCTAAATTCATCATTGAATCCGATGCAACCATTGTAGCACCCTTGATTTTTGCCATTATTTTGGATCAATAAGCCATATAATTATAATCATGTCACCCCTTCAATCATGACACCCCTCTGGGGTTTTGATGGTGGGGTGACATTTTTTTTATAATCTACAATCCTAACACCCCTTCAGGCGGGTTATTTTTTTTAGGATTATTACAAGGTATATCCAGGTCTATAATTTCGAGTTACAAACTGATTTGCTGGCTCAAAATTCGTGATTTTCATGTTTGGACCATCCCAAAGCAATTTGATGCCACGACCAGGGTAATCCATTTGATTTGCATTACCTGCTCTAGGAACCTGGTAGTCGTAACTACGAATTGCCAAATTACCCATCAGGATGGATTCAGTTAGGGGTCCAGCAATAGAGAAAGGTGAGCTGAGTTGCTTAAATTCAGTGGAACCATAACCTGCAATGCAAGCATTGACCCAGTTGTCATAGTGACCTCGATCGCCCCCTGGTACTCGATAAAGCGACTCTTTGACCGTAATATCCTTAGTTTTGGAAGTAGGCAAAAGCTGGGGATTCGCACCATAGGTGGAGCACATCATTTTGCCTTTTGTCCCCTCGATAATAACACCATTGCCACCATCACCCATCATTTCATTTGGACCTAACTCCTCCGGTCGGGTAGGCTGTATCCCACCATCCATCCAATGGAATTCCAAATCATCCTTTCCAGGACGGTCAAATCGTAAGGTAATGTTTGAAGATGGAGGACAACTTTCTGGAAAATACCCTTTCTTAAATTCGCCCACATAAACAGAACCGACAGAACACTCAGCAGATTTAGGATATCCCAATCCTAATACTCGGAATGGCGGCTCCACAATATGACAAGCCATATCACCTAATGCTCCGGTTCCATAATCCCACCAACCTCGCCAATTGAAGGGAACTAAATTACCCACGTAATCTTTGTAGGGTGCTGTGCCCAACCAAAGATCCCAATCTAAATCAGCTGGAGGAGCAATAGGCGTGTTTGGCCAAGGAATACCCTGAGGCCATACGGGACGGTTGGTCCAAGACCAAACCTTGGTAGCCTCCCCAATTAAGCCTGCTTCATACCATTCCACCATCTTCCGTACCCCATCACCCGATGAACCCTGATTACCCATTTGCGTGACTACGCGGTACTTTTCCGCTGCTTGGGTGAGCATACGAGCTTCATAAATGTCGTGGGAAAGTGGCTTTTGAACGTACACATGCTTGCCCATTTTCATAGCCATCATCGCTTGTACGGCATGCATGTGATCAGGGGTTGAAACTGTTATGGCGTCAATATTTTTTTCTTCTTTTTCAAGCAAGATGCGGTAATCCTTGTAATAGGTTGCCTTGGAATGATCTTGTCTTCCTTTTGCCGCGCGGGTATCGTCTACATCACAGAGGGCGATGATGTCAACTTTGCCACTTTTATGCACTCCTGTTAGATCACCATAGCCCATTCCTCCGACTCCGATGGATGCTACTCTTAGTTTGTCACTAGGAGCGATGAAGCCAGGTCCACCCAGTACATGCCTTGGGATAAGTGTTATTCCTGCGAAAGCGAGTGCTGAACTTTTGATAAAGTCCCTTCTGGAGTTTTCTCCCTGGTTTTGTTTTTTATTTTTCATGGGAATAGAAAAGGTGTTTTTCGAACTGTCAAGTAAGTATAAAATTTGAAAAGTCAGAAATCAAAAAGGAATTTTATTCAAATGGGCCTGTAAGATTCCTCTTAACTCAATAGATCTCTCTTAAAAGTTTAATTTTTAATCTTTCTGAAAAACAGATTTTTGATATTTTAAAGTAAGTTTGGTTAAAATCATGGCTATGAAAAATTTACGTTGGACTCTCATTATTGGTATACTGCTGGCATTAGGATCTTGTCAAAAACCTGCTCCCATCTCGGAAGCGGGACTGATTCCCTTGCCTGTGGAGATAACTGATGGAACTGGAACCTTTCAAGTAACTTCTCAGACCGGTATCCGATTGGAAGGTGCCCCTGAAAAATTGACTTCGATAGGTGAAATTTTAGCCAATAGTCTTCGCCCCGCCACAGGATTTGAGTTTCCTGTTTCCAAGGATTCAGGAGAAATTACCTTGGAATTGACTGGATCGGGGCCGTCCGAAGCGTATGAACTTGAAATTTCTGACGATGGTATTCGAATTACCGCTGCTGGAGAGGCAGGACTTTTTTATGGGGTACAAACCCTCATCCAACTTTTTCCAGCTGATATCGCACAGACAACTGCTCAAAGCAGGGATTGGATCCTTCCGCAGGGAAAGGTAACCGATGCCCCTGATTTTGCTTATCGAGGCTCCATGTTGGATGTAGCTAGACACTTTATACCCAAGGAAGATGTCAAGTTCTACATAGACCAAATGGCCAGCTTAAAGTTGAATTACCTTCATCTCCACCTTACAGATGATCAGGGCTGGAGAATAGAAATTAAGTCTTGGCCCAAATTAACTGAAATCGGAGGTGCTACCGAAGTCGGTGGTGGTAAAGGCGGATTTTACACCCAAGAGGAGTATAAGGAATTGGTGGCCTATGCAGCTGAGCGCTTCATCACCATTGTTCCGGAGATTGATATGCCAGGCCATACCAATTCCGCCTTGGCTTCTTATGCGGAATTAAATCCTGGTGTCAACTTACCTGTTGGCCAAGGATTAGATTCACTTAATAAAAAGCCTTTAGATTACCAATTGCCAATAACAGCACCTCAAGCTTCTCAAATGTATACGGGTATTGAAGTAGGCTGGAGCACCTTTGCACCGCAACTTGAAGTCACCTATGCTTTTGTAGACAGTGTGGTTCGGGAGCTGTCGGAACTTTCACCAGGTCCTTATTTCCATATTGGGGGAGATGAATCGCATGTCACCGAAAAGAATGACTATGTCTACTTTGTAGAGCGGGTGCAAGATATCGTATCTAAGTATGGTAAAACCAGTATGGGCTGGGATGAAGTGGCCACCGCAAAATTACTTCCAGGAAATGTAGCCCAGTTTTGGGCAAAAGAGGAGAATGCCATCCTAGCCAAAAATCAAGGGAACAAAGTCCTACTCTCGCCTGCAAAAAAGACCTATCTAGACATGCAATACGATAGCCTTTCTCGAATTGGATTGCATTGGGCGGCTTACATTGAATTGGATTCGGCTTACCTCTGGGATCCTGCTACCTATGTGAAAGGGATTGGCAAAGAGGATATTTTAGGTGTTGAGGCACCGCTCTGGTCTGAGACCGTGACCAATCGAGAAGACATCAACTATTTGGCATTTCCACGCTTGGCAGCATTAGCTGAGGTGGCTTGGACTACTAAGGAGAAGAGGAGCTGGGAAGGGTTTGCATCCCGGATATCGATTCAAGGGGACCGCTGGACTATCCAAGGGGTAGATTTTTACAAATCACCCAAGGTAACCTGGGAAACCAAGAAAAAGAGTGCTTTTGAAGAACTCATCATCACCTTCAGTAATTGGATTTGGGGTCCGCCGATTTTGATTGTGTTATTGGGTGGTGGTACTTTCTTTTTTATCCATTCTGGCTTCGTTCCACTCACCAAAATGGGGCATGCCATTGAATTGTTGAAAGGGAAATACGAGGATAAATTGGCTCCAGGTGAAATCACTTCCAAACAAGCATTGATGTCAGCCATTGCCTCTACGGTAGGACTGGGGAATATTTCTGGCGTAGCCATTGCCATCAATATGGGAGGCCCAGGAGCACTTTTTTGGATGTGGGTGGCTGCTTTTGTGGGCATGGCTACCAAGTTCTACACTTGTAGCCTGTCCATCATGTATCGTGGCAAGGATACAGCAGGGGTAATCCAAGGAGGGCCCATGTACATCATCGAACATGGAATGGGTAAAAAATGGAAATTTTTATCCTATATCTTTTGTATTGCGGGCGTCGTAGGTCTGTTGTCTGTTTTTACTTCCAATCAATTAGCAGCTGTGGTTCAGGCAGTGCTGCTGGAACCTGAAACCGCAGCTGAGTCCACCCGGAATAATTGGATTATTGGAGTCATCATGATGTTGATGACGGCAGTTGTGATTTTGGGTGGTATTCAGCGAATCGCCTCTGCTGCATCCAAAATGGTCCCATTTATGGTGGGGATCTATTTTGTTTCCGTGTTAATTATTATCATTCAGTATTTTGGAAACATACCAGAGGTGATTCAACTCATTTTTGTTGACGCTTTTACGGGGAATGCAGTCATGGGCGGTGCCGTAGGTTCGGTAATCATTATTGGTGCAAGAAGGTCCTTATTTTCCAATGAAGCAGGTTTGGGTACAGCCCCAATGGTGCATGGTCAATCCAAGAACAAAGAGCCGATTCGAGAGGGTTTAATTGCCATGTTGGGTCCTTTCATCGATACGGTGGTGGTTTGTTCGCTTACTGCTTTTGCCATTTTGCTCACGGGAGTTTGGCAAAACTCTGAAAATGATGGGGTCAAATTGACACTCGAAGCCTTTGAACTGGGAATACCGGTAATTGGCAAATACCTCTTGATGATTTCTGCATTGGTTTTTGCACTTTCCACCATGTTTACCTACTCCTATTACGGTCAAAAATGCGCCAGTTACCTCTTTGGGGTCAAGTTTGCAGGATACTACAACTATATATACTTAATTACAATCGTAATAGGTGCTGTTGTTTCCTTGGATTTGGTTGTGAGTTTGGTTGATGGGATGTATGCGGTGATGGCATTCCCCAACATGATTGCAGCATTGTATTTAGCCCCTAAGGTGAAAGCCGCAGCGAAGGATTACTTCTCTCGGATGAAGCAAAATCCCGAATGAGATTTTTAATTGCTCCCAACGCCTACAAAGGAACGTTTACCGCGTTAGAAGCAATTGCTCTTATTGAAGAGGTTTTGATTGAAGTGCGTCCATCTTCCATTAGTAGTAGTCAAGCGTTAGCAGATGGAGGAGATGGAACCTGTGCCTTGCTGGCGGATTCCTTGGGTTTGGAAAGAATAGCTTGCCTCTCTCTAAATGCGATTGGGCAACCTACAGCTGGATTCTTTGCTTGGGATTCATCTTCAAAAACAGCTTATTTGGATGTATCCACCTGCTCAGGTTTAGGAGTTTTGCCAACTCATGCAAGAGAACCAAGTCTAACGTCGACCTTTGGAACAGGTATCCTCATTCAGCAAGCAATCCAAAAAGGAGCTAAGCACCTGATTTTAGGATTGGGAGGATCTGCAACCATTGATCTGGGTTCGGGCATCTTGCAGGCCTTGGGCTTTTTGTTTTTAGATCAAAATGGAAGGCAGCTTCCTGCTTTTTCTCCTGAGTTTTTAAAACGATGCCGGCATATCCAAAGACCGTTACGAATCCCTGCTATTTCGTTTACCTGCCTTTGTGACGTGAGAAATCCATTCTTTGGTTTGAACGGAGCCGTTCGTGTTTTTGGCCCTCAAAAAGGGGTGAAGGAAGCAGAAATAGAAGCCACAGAAGTTAGTACTGCAGCCATGGTGGGCTTACTTCAACGGAAATCTTCCAATCCAGTTTTAGATCAGCCTGGCTTTGGAGCAGCTGGAGGGATAGCCTTAGGATTGGCACAATTTTTCCCATGCTCCATGGAGTACGGTGCACAATACTTTTTTAAGCAGGTGAATCTCGAGAATAAAGTAAAGCAAGTAGATTGGATTTTGACAGGCGAGGGGCAGTACGACCATCAAAGTGAGGAGGGTAAGGGCTGCTATGAATTGAAGCAAATGGCTCACAAGCAGGGTAAAAAAATTGCGTTAATTGCTTCAGGAAAAGAAGGGTATACTGCTGGGTTTGATGCTGTATTGGAATTGCCTTCACTGGATTTTTCTGATCCTGGACACAAAAAGAAAGCCCAAGAAAAATTTCAAGGGCTATTGAGGGAAGCAATATCGACTGGGCTTTTTGACTAATTACACCCGAAGGTAATCACCTTTCCAGTTATTGATTTGCTTTTTAATTTCTTTAGCCGTTAATTTTTCTGCAATGGAGCGGTCCATTAAGCCAAGGAGTTCATTATCAGGTGCAAATCGAAGGGCAATGATTTGACCCAACTTCAAGTTTTGCTCTTTCTCATCAAAGGTTCTTCCAGTAAGGTGGAAATAGCGGTTTCGCATTTCGTTAAGGATGATGCGATTTTGAAGTGTAAGCGCATACATGCGAGCGATTAATGGGAGTAAAACCAAAACAAATGAACCAATAAAAAGGAAGGCACTTTCTAAGGCTGCGTCCTGAGAGGAAAAATCAATTTTAGCTATTGTCCAACCAAAAAAGATAGTGGTGAGGGGAGTAAGTACAAAATGGTGAAGTGGGTTGTACCGGGTATGGTTTTCGTAATTTTGATTTTTCATGTGTAGGGATAAAAAAAGGAGGCTTTAGGCCTCCTATGGTATAACTTATTAATGGTCACTTTTCTTTTTCTTGGCAAAAGTATTTCGTGCGTCCGCCGCAGAAATTCCTGCACCCAAGCCAATCAGGATGCAAACAATCAATAAAAACAACTGCGCTCCAGTCATAATGGGAGAGCTAAAGATATCTACTAGAATCATATACGTTTAATTTCTCGGTGAATACATGGTAAAGATAGGCTAGAAGCCTCAAAACTACAAGTTGGAGCTTGCAAACTTGATATTAGGTATTAATCCAAGTCATCTTCAAATTCTTCCTCGTCTTCGAAGTCATCAAAATCATCATCATCTTCGTCTTCATCAAAGTCAACAATGCTGTCATCTAGGAATTCATTGTCCTCATCGAGGTCATAGCCGTCCTCAAAATCGTCTGCAAAGTCGTCTTCTTCCTCCTCAAACTCATCTAATTCTTCGAATTCTTCTTCAAAATCCTCCATAACTTTCTTTAAAAGGGTTTTTATGATTCAACGATACGAAATAAACCAAAAAATTAATTACACCAATAGCGGTGACTTTAATTTTTTTTCAATTTCGAGTACTTCTAAATTCGGCTGAGAAACAACCCACTTTTCTCTCAATAAGTTAGCCCAAACTTGCAGGTAAAAAATCACATCTTCTCGAGAGTTTTTATTCAGTGATTCTCTTCTTTCTTTTCCCATTTGGGACAAGATTTCAGGGTCTGACAAGCGCTCCAGGTGTCCTAAATCAGTTAGGCTAAGACCTTTTTCTAGCATTTTGGTCACAATTAAATCAATCGGATAGCCACTTGTCGGGCAATAATCAATTAATTGTTCATTCCAGTCTCCGTGTCGTTGCATGGCGTATTTGTGGATTTCCGCCCGTGAAAAAGGAGTAAGCTCTTGGGCTAGATTTCCACAATTGCAGGCACCCATGTGTCCCCATTGGTAACAGGCACCTTGTTGAAGTTTGGAAGCTGTACGTTCCAATGCAGCGATTAATTCTGGATTAGCTATTGCCATGTTTTGTTTTCTCGGTTTAACCCAATTCAAAAGAGATGGTTTTAATTCCTACCACCAAATTTAAGGGAGACAACTAATTTAAGCTAGATTTTAAATAAATGGAATTCGCCAAAGGATTCTTATGAAAATTTTTCTTTGCCCCGCAGCAGGTCAAAAAATAGGATAAAATCTGATGCTAAACTGTAGAAGGGATAAGTGAAAGTAGCAGGCTTATTTTTCTCAAAAAAGAAATGTCCTACCCAAGCAAAACCATAGCCAATAACCGGAATGGCTGCTAGCCCGATGTACTGTTCCATTGCGATCGCTAGGCCAAGCACCACCAAGACCAACCCTGTACCTATAAAATGAAGTACGCGTGAGGTTGGATTCTGGTGTTCAGTTAAGTAATAGGGATAAAATTCCTTTAAAGAGGTATACTTCTTTTCCATGGCTAGTTATTTTGGGTAAAATTAAATTCAAGAAAGGTATTGGTAGTTTTTTCAAGCGCTTTCAAGGTAATTTTTGACTTGCTCTTTGATGAAGTGACTTCGGTAACTCCTGTGAGCGTCATCAAGGACTTTTCTTGATTTGGATCAATAATATCGAGAATAACTTGAAGTAGCTCGTATTTGGTGGTAGTCACAGTAGAACGAAAGTTGCCCATCATGGGATTAAACAACCAAGGATCGTACATCCGCATTCCCCAGAAGGGATAGGGGTTCATGGTATTCACACGTTCCCGCTGCCTCAAGTCTTCATTGGAGTGGTAGCGAATTACTAAATCGGGCTGCTTGGCATCGTACACGAGTCCTGCAGCAAGTAGCTGGTATTCAAGTGCTTCTTGAACCTGCTGATCCAATTTGGGGTCTGAGAAACCTGGGATGCCTAGTTCCTTATTGACCAACACAAAACTCTGGTATCTTTTTTGGAATGGGATCTCCCTATTTTCCACAAATATCTCAGCCGAGTTGCAAGAAAATAGCAAGCTAACAAGGAAAAAATAATACATGGAAGCAGTTTTCATATTTGGGAAGGCTGAAGACTTTATTTAATACCAGGCAAAGGTGAAGTTAATTTATCTTTTTCATGAAAAAAATACGAGGAATACGAAGAATGTGTTTTCAGCTACCGCTTTGAATGCTATTTTTGACAAATTGCACTTATGAATAGACCTGATTTTGACGATATCTACATGGAATTGGCGGTAAACCTTGCCAAACGATCCCATTGCATCAAAAAGCATGTGGGAGCGGTATTGACAAAGGATACCCGAATCATTTCTATTGGCTACAATGGTCCTCCAGCAGGAACCCACAATTGTGATGTGGAATTTCCAACTGAGGGTTGCGCCCGTGATTCCAAAGGCAGTTGCTCCTTAGCTCTGCATGCGGAGCAAAATGCCATCCTCTATGCCGTAAAAAACAATACCTCTGTTGAGGGTTCTACTTTATACGTAACATTATCTCCCTGCCTAGCTTGTGCTCGAATTATTTTTTCAATGGGTATTTCAAAAGTGGTTTACCTTTTTTCCTATGCCGAGTACAAGGGTATAGGCTCGGATGAAGGGATAGACTTTTTGGCAAAATTTGGAGTAAAAGTGCAGCGATACGCTAAAAAATTGGAAATAAGTGATCAGTTGATCTAGATAAAATTTACCTCAGCCTGGAGTTGAATCCCAAATTTAGCAAAAACCGAAGCCTGGATCTGCTCTGAAAGCTTTTTGATTTCTTCACCAGTTCCTCCACCATAATTAACCAAAACCAGGGCTTGCTTGGCGTGTACTCCCACCTCGCCGACCCGTTTGCCTTTCCATCCAGCTTGTTCGATTAGCCAACCTGCCGCTACCTTGACTCCCTCTGCACTTGGATAGCCTGGAATGCTGGGATAGGAAGCCTTTAAGGTATCAAATTGGGTAGTTGGGATGGTAGGATTTTTGAAGAATGAACCTGCGTTTCCAATTTCCTTGGGATCTGGTAGTTTAGACTGTCGGATTTGAATGACTGCTTCACTTACATCGCGAAGGCTTGGGTGTTGCACACCATTGGCTTGAAGCACCTCTCGAATGGCTCCATATTCCAGATGAAATTTAGGAGTCTTGGATAAGCGAAACCTTACTGAAGTTATGACGAATTGGTCTTTGAGGGATTGTTTAAAGACACTCTCTCGGTACCCAAACTGGCATGCTTCCGCATCAAAGTAGTGCATTTCCAGAGTTTCCCGATGCATGGCCTGTAGACTATCAAACAGGTCCTTGATTTCCACGCCGTAGGCTCCGATATTTTGCATAGGCGAGGCACCAACTGTACCTGGGATTAAAGAAAGATTTTCTAACCCTGCCCAGCTTTGTGCAATGCAATGCATGACTAACTCATGCCAAACTTCCCCAGCACCTACTTCAATCCACAGGTGATTCTTATCTTCTTTAACTACCTGTATTCCTTTAATTTCTAGCTTGATAACTAGACCTTCAACATCTTGTGTGAGTAAAATATTGCTTCCACCACCAAGAATTAAGACGGGAAGCTGTTTTTCTTTTGCTGCAATCAAAGCCGATTTCAACTCGGTTAATGTGCTTATCCTAGTGAAAAATTTGGCCTTTTTATCGATTCCAAAGGTGGTAAAGGATTTCAACGAAATGTTTTCTTGTATCATCATGGGCCAATACTTGTCCTGCGAATTAAAGAAGATTTTGCGCCAATCCGAAATGGTTTTTTTGTGTGTCACTCAACTCGGGAATTTCGTTCGAAAAGAGGAGGAGGTGGCTTCCATTTCTGGAACTTATGCACTAGTAGTGGTTTCGATCAAAGCCACTAACCCAAGGCACTTGATAGGGGTGAATAACAATCCTGTGGTGAATATAGGTTATGCATTGCTTGACGTAGGAGAAGAGTAAAGCTAGCTACTTTCTAAAACCAAAAAAGGCTTCCTTTATGCGGAGCCTTTTTGGATTAACTGAAGTAGGTTTTTAAACCCTCCAATTTTTCAAGTAATACGCGCTCTACTTTTCTGTAATCACTTGTATTTGATAGACTTGTGTTTACTGAAAAGTAGTACTTTATCTTTGGCTCTGTACCGGATGGTCGCGCAGAAATCTTGCTTCCATCCGAGAGGTAGAATTGCATCACGTTGGACTTATCCAAATCCAAAACTTCTACTTTTTGCGTTTTTGGATAGTGGATACTTGCATTTTTGACGTCGTAAATCTTCTCTACAGCAGCTCCATTCATTTCCAACGGTGGATTGGTTCGGAACTGGTTCATCAAGTTTTGAATCTGCTCTGCACCGTCTTTTCCTTTCTTAGTTACTGAAATGAGGGCTTCTTTGTAAAATCCAAATCGCTGGTACACTTCTGCCAAGACGTCAAAGACATTTTTGCCCCGAGTTTTGTAATAGGCTACTGCTTCCGCCACAAGTGCACAGGCACTTACCCCATCTTTATCTCGGACGAAGTCACCTACCAAGAAACCAAAAGACTCTTCTCCACCTGCAATAAAAGTTTCTTCACCTTCTTTCTGAAGTATTATTGAAGCGATATTCTTAAATCCAGTAAGGACATTGTAACAAGGAATTCCGAAGCCAGCCGCGATTTTATTGATTAGTTCTGTAGTTACAATGGTATTTACCATGAAATCAGTAGCCCTGGCAAGTCCGAGCTCTTTTCGGCGAGAGAGCAAGTAATAGACAAGTAGTGTTCCCGTTTGATTTCCATTAAGAAGTTCATACTCTTCTTTTTCGTTGGGTACGACGGCAGCGTATCGATCCCCATCAGGATCACAGGCTAGGACAAGGGCTGCACCTATTTTTTGACCCAAGGCCACTGCCAATGTTAGTGCCTCTGCCTCTTCTGGATTGGGATAAATCACCGTTGGAAAGTTCCCATCAGGTTCGGCTTGCTCTTTCACCACTTTAATATTTTGAAATCCAAAGGCTTTTAGGGCTGCAGGAACCATTTTGCCGGATGCTCCATGTATGGGAGAAAAGACAATAGGCATGGACTTTTGGGCCTGAATCGCTTCCTTCGAAAGGCTAAGCTCTTTCACTTTTTCCAGGTAAATCGCATCAAAATCCTCCTCAATGTAATGAAGGAGCTGATCTTGCTTATTCCAATTGACCTGTTCAAATGAAGTAATTTTTTGAACTTCCTTGATGATGTTTGTATCGTGTGGGGCTACTACTTGTGCACCATCTTCCCAGTAGGCCTTGTAGCCGTTGTATTCTTTGGGATTGTGTGAAGCGGTAATCATTACTCCTGATTTGCAACCATAGTGGCGTACAGCAAAAGAAAGCATGGGGGTAGGCCGCATGTCTCTAAAGTACATGACCTCGATGCCATTGGCAGTGAATACATCTGCAGTGGTCATTGCAAAGCGTGTATTGTTGATTCTGCTATCGTGGGTAATGGCGACCTTGATTTTTTCCCCAGGAAAGCAGGCGATTAGGTAATTGGCCAATCCTTGCGTAGCCATGGCTACGGTGTAGACATTCATCCTGTTGGTACCCACACCCATCAGCCCACGCAATCCTCCTGTACCAAATTCGAGATCTTGGTAAAAGGAATCTACCAATTCGGTAGGATTCGTAGCAATCAATTGTCTAATGCTCGCTTTGCTAGCCTCGTCAATGGAACTGGCAAGCCAGCTTTCTGCCTTTTTAAAAATCGAAGGTTCTATGCTACTCATGGAAAACAAAAATTAGGTTAAGTTCTACAAGTTAGAAAAAAGGTTGTAGAGCGCCATAGCTGTGAAATGCCTACAAAGCCTTCCAAACAAGGAATTATAGATTGCCTCTCAGTTGTTGCTCACGCTCTATAGATTCGAAAAGTGCTTTGAAATTTCCTTTTCCGAAAGAGGTGGCCCCTTTTCGCTGTATAATCTCAAAGAAGAGCGTAGGTCTATCTTGAACGGGTTTGGTGAAAATTTGGAGGAGATAGCCTTCTTCATCCCGATCTACTAGGATGTTGAGCTCTTTGAGCGGCTGTAGGTCTTCGTCGATTTTTCCTACACGATCGAGCAAATCTTCGTAGTAGGAGGAAGGTACTTCCAGAAATTCAACACCTCTTTTTCTCAATTCTCCAACTGTATGGATGATATCGTAGGTAGCTATAGCTATATGTTGCACTCCAGGACCACCATAGAAATCAAGGTACTCTTCGATTTGTGATTTTTTCTTTCCTTCTGCGGGTTCATTGATAGGAAATTTGATGTATCCATTTCCGTTGGAAACTACTTTGGACATGAGTGCAGAATATTCGGTAGAGATGTCTTTGTCGTCAAAGGTTAGGAGCAACTTGAATCCCATTACTTCCTCATAAAAGTTGACCCATCGATTCATTTGACCAAGTGCCACATTTCCAACGCAATGATCGATGTATTTTAAGCCGATTGCTTGGGTGCTAAAGCTACTTTTGCGTGCTTGGTAGCCTGGCAGGAAGAGACCTTTGTAATTTTTGCGTTCCACGAAGGTGTGTATGGTATCCCCGTAGGTTTGGATGCTTGCTACTTTTATTTCTCCATCTTGATTTTGGAGGGTTTTTGGTGCTTCTACCGAAATAGCCCCTCTACTCGTAGTTTCTTTCCAGGATTTTTCTGCATCATCTACCCAGAGTGCCAATACCTTGACCCCATCGCCATGCTGGCGGATATGTTCGTTGATGGGATGGTTTGCTGTTAGGGGAGAAGTGAGCACCAATCGGATTTTTTCTTGCTTGAGCACATAGGAAGCTCGGTCTTTCAATCCAGTCTCTGGGCCAGCATAGGCGATTAATTCAAATCCGAATGCATATTGGTAGTACAGTGCGCTCTGCTTGGCATTACCAACGTAGAATTCTACATAATCGGTGCCATTGATGGGGAGGAAGTCTTCAGTCATGGGCTGTATTTGGGTTAATTCTTGGGGCAAAGGTAAAAAAGTCCAGTCAGAAAATTTTTAGTTTAGGATGACTATTCCTGAGAATTTTCATTCCAATAAACGGTAATCCAAGCCATAAGTAAGAAGGAGATTGCCCAGGTACCAAACCCTGGAATAAAACAACAGAGCAGTATCAAACTATAGTAAATGGGAGCCAATACTGCTCCAATTAAAAACTTCCAGGTACTTGTAAATACTTCATCTTCCATTTTTGGAGCTATTCCAAAGAGCCAAATCCAGTACAGGGGTAAATGGAATAACTTCATCATTTTATTCATAAGGTAGCCAGCCGGTTTGACTTTAGTAGCTATTTGATTTTCAACTAAAAATCGTTCCACATCTTCTTTGCTGCAGACATCCACTTGGTTTGAAAGCAGGTGCTGTAAAGTTTTGTCGTAGTCGGTATTTGGAAGGTCTACCACCATTAATTTTAAAGCGGCTTCCACTTGCCTAGTTAGCTTTAATGCCTGAGCAGGATCGGGATCTACTGGAATTGGTTTTCCAAGGCTAATTTTCACCGTGCTCCCAGATTTTTTATGTGCACTGTATTGTATGCCAATAGGGATAATCACTGGAGTAAGTTCTGGATAGGTTGCCATTGCACCATAAGCTATACGGGTGAATCCTTTGCTTAGTGGACGGATATTCCGAACTATGCTGTGGTTGCCTTCGGCAAAAATCAGTACGGATCCATTTTGCTGTAGCACTTGATTTGTTTTTTGAAAAGTCCGTTGGTTTTGAGGAATGGTCGAAAAACCATCCAAAACTCGATAGACAGGCAGCATTTGAACGAGGTTTAACAAATACGCTGCTACTGGATTTTTAAATACTGCTGCTCGAGTCAAAAAGTAGGGGCGGATTGAAATATGGGTACCGACTACTAGAGGATCGATTAACGCATTTTGATGGTTGGCAACTAGGATTATCGGCTGATTTTTAGGAATATTTTCAATTCCCTCCACCAAGATTCGTTTGTAATAGAGGTGTAAGGCTACCCTGAGTAAAAATCGTAAACTGGTGTAAAGCAAAGTTCTCATGTGTACTTTTTCCAGATGCTAGCCAATATGATTCCAGAAATGAGATGCCAAATTCCCCACCAAGCGGCAATCAAGGCCATACCACCCAGTCCAGCAAAGAAACTAAAGATGAGAACTAGTCCAAGACCTGAATTTTGAATGCCTGTTTCGATGGCAATGGTTTTTACGTCTTTAAATGGTAATCGTGCTAGTTTAGCCGTCAGGTACCCACCCCCTAACCCAATAAAATTATGAGCCAGAACCCAAAGGAAAATGGCGCCGATATAGGTCTTAAATAGATCGTAATTACTAAGAAGGGCTAGAAGTACCAAGGCTCCAAATAGGACTAGGCTGAGTGGTTTGATTGCCTTTGCTAACTTCTTTGATAGTTCTGGAAATTTGGAAGTAGTCATAACTCCCAAGAGCAAAGGAATACCCAAGATGAGTCCTATCGTCAAGAAGACTTCTACGGTGTCTAGTTGTACTTCCTGAAGGAGTTGGGCGGTGGGAACATAGGTACTTGCCCAAAAGGAAAAATTGAATGGAGTGAGAAAGATGGCTGCCACGCTGGAAACGGCAGTTAAACTGACTGAAAGTGCCACGTTCCCTTTGGCAAGACTTGTTAAGAAATTGGAGACATTTCCGCCTGGGCAAGCCGCAACTAGAAACAAGCCCAAGGCGATGCTAGGTGGGGGATTGAGTAGCGTGACCAATACCCAAGTCAAAAAAGGCAACACGAAAAATTGGGAAAATATCCCAACCACAAAGCCTTTCGGATTTTGAACAAGGTATTGAAAGTCTGCCCACTTTAACTCTAAGGCTACTCCATACATGATGATTGCCAGAGCGATATTCAGCCCGAGCAAGTTGTCTGGAGAAAAATTGAGCTGTACTGAATCTAGCGCATTGGTTGATGCCATTGCCCTAAAATCAAGTTATTCTAGGAAAAATCAAAATGATTAAAGCGTGTAGACTTGATTTTGGCTGGCGTTGGGAACTGGAAATTTAATTTTCTTCTACTTTCCCAATTCCACTTACTTCTTTTTTAAGGATTCGGGGATTTCCGGAGTAACTTACCTTACCGATGCCATCTACTACAAGGGACAAATCCCCTACACAATTCACTTCCACTTTGCCAATGCCTGAGCTGTTTACATCCATATTCTGAACAATCAGTTCGGATGCGTCCAAGTTTCCAATTCCATTGTTGATAAAAATTGCACGATTGGCGTTTCCACGAAGATTAATGTTTCCTACCATATCCATATCTGCATCGATTTCTTTGGCTTCCAATTCCAACTCAAGGTTTCCAACTCCATTGCCTAACAATTTCAGGTCTGCTACTTTGAACAAGCCATTTGTTTTCACATTGCCTACGCCATCGTAGCTTAGTTCTTTGAGGTCCTCAAGCGAAATTCTGATTTTTAAATCTCCATGATTGAAATTGAACCCATCGATTTTTTTCATTTTAAGTAGTAGCAAATCCCCTTCTTGGTCTATGATCAACTTATTGATAAGTGCTGATGGACCTTCTACTTCGATGGATTCGTCATCGGATTGGGTAAGGGTCAGATTAAATACCCCATCAATTTGCAATCTTGTTACTCCATTGAGTGCTTTTTTCTCTTGGATTTCTTTCTCTGAACTATAGGAGTTGCTTGACTCACAAGAGAATAAAAGGAGGAGTAGGGGAATGATGCCAAAATTTAAAATGGTTTTCATAGCAGTCTGTAGTTTAGAGTTGGTTAGCGAAAAATAGACCAATTCAAAAAACCTGCTTTTTTGCCAAATTAGGCCATATTATAAAAATAGGTTGTTCGTAATCGAACGCCTATTTGCGCTAATGTCCACTTTCGGAGGGATGGGTTTGAGTTACTTAGCTTTTGACATTAAAATTCCCAGCGAGTAAATACCCCATAATTTTCCCGAGCTACCTTTTCAGGGCCATAGGCATCAAAATTGGCACCTAATCCAAAGCCAAATGCTCCTTTTTTCAAACCCGCACGAAGGTAGAGAAAGCTTCTGTTGTGAAAGCCTGCCGCCATTCCCTGATTGTAGGTGAGTTGCAGACGACTGTAAACTGACAAAGTTTCAGTAAGGGCAGGTTTGTACTCGTACAACCCAAAAAACTTTAAATTCTGAGCGCTACTCAATTGATAGGAAAATACGCTGATTGCTAGAATTTCTTTAGAAGCCTTGCTATGCGATAGTCCAAGGGAGGTTCCAAAGCCTGCAACTGAATTGGCTTCTCCAGCTGCTACAAAGGAAAGTCCTGATTTGCCTAGGGCATAGTTTATTTGAAAGGGGATCACTAAGGCATCACCCAACTGTTTTCCTTTCCCATAATTTTCTGAGAAGGCTGCAATTGCCAATACGCTAAACTTACTTTGTGGAGTAAAATTTCGTTTAACCACTAGTTGGAAATCCAAGCGGTCATTGCCAAACATCAATTCCATAGGAATGGGAGGAACTGGAGCTTGTGCTTGAACGATTGTGGAATGGGAGAAAAAAGTGATTAAAAAAAAGCCTACCAGAGAACAGAATAAAAACTTACTTTTCATGAGTTTGAACTTAGGGGTGGGACGAAATAAGTAATTTTCCACTATGCCTTTGACTAGATTTCAAAAGGAAGGTTTAGGTTTAAGATTCTGCAAAATACTTTTTTGGTAAATTTTTTTGGAAAAAAATTTTAAAATAAACCTATGGCCTAGATGAAATAGATTTATTACTAGATCAATAGTTTCTTTATCGTAAAACTTAGAGTAATTCAAGTGCAACAAAAAGGATACTTTAAATGCTAGTAATATGGATTAAAGATTTATTCTTGTTCATGACCGTCATTCCTAAAAGTACTGGATGGGCTAATTAAACTTAATATCTATAGGTTATGAAAAAATTAAGTTAATCCATTGGATAAAAAACCAATTAAAAAAAGCTATTCGAATTTAATCCAATTCTCTTAAATCTACTGGAACCACTCGGGATACACCTGCTTCAATCATGGTAATGCCATAAATGATGTCCGTACTTGCCATGGTGCGCTTGTTGTGCGTAACGATTATAAACTGGCTTTCTGTACTGAATTTATGGATGATTTGGTTGAACTTATCAATATTGGCATCATCTAAAGGGGCGTCTACTTCATCAAAAATACAGAATGGAGCAGGTTTTAGGAGGTAAATGGAAAAAAGTAGGGAAGTGGCGGTCAAGGTTTTTTCACCCCCACTTAGCTGATTGATTGTTATGGGACGCTTTCCTTTTGGCTTGGCCATAATTTCAATAGCAGAATCTAGCGGGTTTTCTGGATCCACCAATGTTAAATCGCAATCGTCCTCTTCGGTAAATAGGGAACGAAAGACGCGCACAAAGTTTTCTTTAATCTTCCCAAAAGCATCCAGGAAGGTTTCCCGAGCAACCAAGTCAATTTCTGAAATGGTGGATAGGAGCGATTCCTTGGCTTGGATCAAGTCATCTTTTTGAGAAGTGATGAAATCGAATCTAATCTTAATTTCATCAAATGCCTCCATTGCCATAGGGTTTATAGGCCCTATTTTATCTAACTTTTCTTTATGTTTTTGTACGATTTCTTTAAGATCCTCCTCCTTAAATCCTTCAAATTCAGAATCTACCAGCGGATTTTCCGCCATAAGGGTCTCCAATTCAATATCAAACTCAACATTTAATCGTTCCTTCATGCCCGCCATTTTCAGACGCACCTCATTAATTTGGTTTTGAAGCGCTAGCACCAATTCATCGTAGGCTTCTTTGGCTTTTTGCAAACTTCGAATTCGCATATCGAGCTCATCAATTGCTCCTCGTTCGCTATAATAGGTCTTTTCAGCCTCTGTAACTCCTAATTCAATTCCCTCTTTTTCTGAATAAAGCTCAATCAACTCTTCATCCTTAACTTCATGACTTTCAAGCAGTGTTTTGATTTCACCATCCAACTGTGAAAGTTCCTCTTGATACTTCTCAATTCTATCTTTTGAACTCTCTAATGCCGTTTGTTTAAACGCGATCTCTTGTTCGGCACTAGTCACCTTATTGAGCTGCTGGATGTAGGTAATATTTTCTTGATTGAAAAGCTGCGACCTATCAGAAAGAATCTTTGAAACCGTTTCCAATTCTTCAGTTACCTGTTCTAGTTGCTTATTTAAATCCTCAAAAAGGGCATTTTCCTTTACTAGCTGCGGTTGAAGTTCTTTCAAACTTTCATCTATTGATTCGATTCTAGTTAAAATATCTTCGCGCTTGTTGGCATTGGAGTACAGCAATTCAGCAAGCTGCTCTTTTTTTGTTCGAACAGATACAAAATCAGAGTTTAGCTCCTGCAGCCGCGCCTGACTTTGTTCCAACTCCTTCTTGAAACTCAGCTCCTTCATTTTGGCTAATTCTCCAAGATTTTGGTCTAAGTTGGACCGAGAGGTACTTACTTTTTGATGTAGTTCCTTGATTTCTTTTTCTAATTTTTCGAGATTTTTAGCTCGACCAATTCGTTTGCCTTCAAATAACCCCACAGAACCACCGGATATCGAAAATTTCTTTTTGATGTATTTGCCAGATTCCGATAGGAAAACGCCTTCTTTTTGGTTTGGAAAATCCAAGTAATCGCCTTGAACTATGTAGACATTGTCCAGGATAAAATTGATCAAGCGACTGTATTTGGCTTCAAACTCAATGATTTTGGTTGCTGCTATTGCGTTTGGAAAGGCCTGAACTTTACTAGGAGAAAACTTTTCAAACTGTTCTAAAATGAAAAAATTGGCTTTTCCTCTTGCAGCATCACTTAGTAATTGAATTGCTGAAATGGCTTCTTGTGCTGTATCAACCACATAGTAGTTGAGGTAATTTTCAAGATAGTTTTCAATGGTTACTCTGTATTTTTCATCTGTTGTAAGAAGGTCAGAGAGTAGGGGAACGTCCTGGCCCCAGCTTTGATTTTTCTTTAAAAACTTGATGGCTTCAGGAAATCCTTCCAAGTTTTCAACCAATGATTTTGTAAGGTTGAATTCATTGGTTTTCGAATCGAGTTTTCTTGATAGTTGAGTTAATTCTTCTCGAATTAGGTCAATAATTTTCGTGGTCTTCTCTATCTTTTGATCTTGATCTTCCTTTTTTTGTTTTAGTAGTTCATAATCCTGCTTTGCTTTATCCAATTCGACTTTTACTTGTACCAAACTTTGTTCAAACTCTACTAAACTGGCTGTCTGCGAACTGTCATCTGAAGACGTTCTTTCCAATTCTTGCTTTAGGGTAGCCCATTGAATTTGTTTGATTTCAACCTCTTTTCCTGCTTGATATACCCTTTCTTTAATTTGAGAAACTTTAAAGCTTAGCGCCTTATGTTGCTCTTGCTTTGCTGCAGTGGTTGTTTTTTGGAGCTCATAATCCTCCCGTAGTTGTGCTACCAAGTTTTCCTTTTCCGCTAAAATCTTTTTAGCTCCATCTTTCTCTTGCTCTAGGGAGCGAATCACTAAAGCAGCTCGTTCATTCGACTTACGGTCCTGATCAATTTGTTCGCGCAAGGACTGAGATCGATTTTCAAGATATCGAAGGCGCTCATTCTTTATTTTTTTATCCGATTCAAAGGTTCTGATTTTGTTGACTTGTTCGTTCAGTGTTTTTTGGCGAGAGGCTAGCAACTTCTCTTTTCCAATTAAATCTGATTTTGAGGAACTTAACTGGGCTTCTAGGGCTACTATTTGGGATTGAATCTCTAGTTTGTGATCCGATTCTTGTTGGATTTTAGTTTGTGCATTCACCAAGCCCAATTGAAGTTGCTCCAAGGATTTTTTTGCCAGGTTGATGCTTGCAATTCGGTATTCTGCCTTTATTTCGAAGTACTTGGATGCCTGCTTGGCTTGTTTTTCTAATGACTTGAGGTTTTTGTCGATTTCAAAAAGCAAATCTTCTACTCGAGCCAAGTCAGCATCGGTGTCTTCTAATTTCCGTAGGGTTTCTCGCTTTCTATTTTTAAACTTAGAAATACCAGCGGCTTCTTCAAAAAGCTCACGACGGGAGTTATTCTTATCGTTGAGTAATTCATCGATCATCTTCAGTTCGATGATTGCGTAAGAGTTTGAATTAATTCCTGTATCGAGGAAGAGGTTGGTAATGTCTTTTAATCGGCAGGTGACCCCATTAATTTGGTATTCGCTCTCTCCGCTTCGGTAGTACCTACGTGTGATGGTGACATAGGTGTACTCAGTAGGCAATAAATTTTTTGTATTCTCGAAGGTGAGGGACACCTCTGCTAGATTGGTTGGTTTTCTATTTTTTGTCCCATTAAAAATCACATTCTCCATTTTGTCTGAGCGGAGCGTTCGAGATTTCTGTTCTCCCAATACCCAACGTATGGCATCTACTACATTGGACTTGCCACAACCATTTGGTCCTACCACACCAGTTATGCCCTTGTCAAAGTGGATGACCATTTTGTCACCAAAACTTTTGAATCCTTTGATTTCCAGCTTACTAAGTAGCATTTATAATTTTAATTGGGAATAAGGGCTCAAAATAGCTTGAATCTAGGAATTAGTCAAAAAAATCAATTAAATCAGGCTTTATTTAGGATAGAAAACACCATATCCTTTTTTGAAAAAGTGGTGAGAATTCTTTTTTTTAACTTTTTGAAGTACCTTGACTTCATGGATTTCGGACAAATCATATATATCGTGGCCATTGTGGCCTATTTCCTGTATCGGGCGAGTTCTAAAAAGAAGAGTACTTCAGTTCCTGATGGGGAAGATACCCCCTCCGAACCACCTAAGAAAGACTTTACCTTCGAGGAGCTTCTTCGAGAAATCCGGGAAGCACAAACCCCAACCATTCCTGAATTGGAGCCTGAGCCGGTTCCAATACCTAAGTCAAAATCTAATTACAAACCACCCAAACAAGATCGGCCAGTTATTCAATCCCCTGCTTCCCAGGAGGTGATTCTATCCGAAGGCTTGGATTATGAACAAGGGTATTCCAATTCCAACCAACTTAATAGCTCTTTTGAGTATCCTAGCCTTGTATCTGAGCCATCGAGACCGATTTCTTATGAATTACCTAAGGAACAAAAGAATCCCTATGCGGAATTATTGAAAAATCCCAAGTCTTTTCGTGATGCAGTCGTGGTAAGTGAAATCCTTAAGCCGAAACATTTTTAAATACTCCCGAACTTTTTTCTCTCAAAATAGTTGATTGCTTGTAGGTTACAAGTCTATCTTAATTAATTTGAAATGAAAAAAAATCAACTTTTGCAAGCGGGCAGTCTTTCAGAATCTAGAAGAAAATTTTTGGAAAAAGCAGGTTTAGCTACCGTCATCGGCACTTTTGGGATCTCCTTTTTTACTTCCTGTGTTAGTTCTGAGGAACCCGACAGTACGACTCCACCCCCGAATACAACTGCTCCCAATGGGATTACTATTTCAGGGTCTACCGTACAGGTGAATCTAACTATTCAAAATAAGCTAGCCGCTTCAGGTGGTTGGTTATTAATTACTTCTGCCAAGACATTGGTAGCAAATCTAAATGGTACCTATGTGGCTCTGAGCTCAATTTGTACCCACTCCGGTTGTTTCGATAGTTGGTCATTCACCAATAGTCGGTTTACCTGTACCTGTCACAATTCCATTTTTGATACCGCAGGAAAAGTGGTACAAGGTCCGGCCAACCAACCTTTAGATGTATATAGCACTTCTGTTTCAGGTTCAACCCTCACGATAAACAAGTAAGACCTTGTCCTGATTGGGTTTCATCTTTAGGTCAATTTCATTTTTGGGCTCAATTCTTCAAGTGATTGAGCCTTTTATTTTATTAAAACAAAATGACAAATAGTGTCAAAATTTAGTTTGATAACTTTCGATCTAGTATTTTTGGACACTAATCGTCAAAAATATGGCCCAATCTAGCCCCGTTGAACAGCAGAAGATTTTACGCGTTTTCAAATTGATTAACCTCTTGCAAGGCACCATTGGCAAGCCAGTTCATCGCCTTGCTGAATTGTTGCAAACTGACGAACGGACCATTTACAGGTACTTCAAACTGTTGGAAGCCTTGGGATTTGTGGTGGTAAAGGAATTTAGCAAGTATAAAATCCAGGAGCGCCCTGAGTACCTTCCCAAGCCTAGTAACAATCCTACTTTTTCCACTGAGGAGAGCCAATGGCTAAGCACCTTATTGGAAAGCCAGGGCAAAGGAAATGCTTTAAAAGATGCAGTAGTTCAAAAATTGAATCTCCAATCGGAGGTTCAATTGAGTACGGAAGACCTTTTCAAGGCAAATCTAGGGCGAATGGTGGATCTAATAGCTCAAGGAATCACCCAGAAGAAGCAAGTTTGGATTAAGGATTACTATTCCTTGCGTAGTGATACGGTATCAGATCGCTTGGTAGAGCCAGTTGGATTTACCTCCGATTACGAACATATCCATGCCTTTGAACAGGAAAGTCAGACCATGAAAATGTTTAAACTTGAACGAATGGGAGAGGTGGTCATCGCTTCTGAAGGCTGGAAATTTGAATCTGCACATGAACTTCCGGAGCAGGCCTTGTTTGGATTTACAGGCAAAGGAAAGTTTTACATCAAACTAAAACTTAGTAAAAAGGCCTACCAATTGATGGTAGAGGAGCATCCGACCGCCAGACCCTTTATCCAAATCAAAAATCGGAATCACTATTTTTTTAAAGGGGAAGTCCCACATTTGCCTGGTTTGGCTCGATTTATTCTTAGTCTTCCGGGTGAAATCAAGGTAGAGGAAGGCAATGAACTTAAAGCCTATTTAACTGAGCAAATCCAAAAGGGATTTTTTTGATCTTGGTTCGGTAAAGAATTTCCTAGGCTTGGTGTTCCTCGCGAAGCAGGTCATTGATGGTTTTTACTGGATTGAACGTGATTAAGGGTACTTCTACAAAAAGGGTATTCCAATGCGCCATGGCCCCATTCCAGAGACCTGGAAGTTCAAGTGCTTTCACCACCTTTCCGCTTTTCGATTTTGCGGTAATAAATCCTGTGTTCATGTCTCGAAATTGAAGCAGATCAAATGCCTGCCCACGGTAGTCCCGCATTCCACAAACCAAATCAACAGGATTGAAATGAGTTGAGGCTAGAAAATGACTTTTGGATTCCGGATTATTTAGATCAATTTGAGCTGTTTCTAGAATTTGGAGCGATTGGGTACCATCTTTTTCCTGAATCCAAAAAGGTCCTCCTCCTGGTTCTCCGGTGTTTTTTACCATTCCACAAACCCGGATTGGACGATTCAGTTTGGCTTCAAAAAATCCAGCTTGCTCGCTTAAATTGGCATTTTGGATGGTGTCAGGAATGATTCCTCCCAATTCCGAGACATAAACTTCTTTCGCCTTACTTACCGATTGGGAAGTCACTTCTTCAAGTGCTTTCAATGCCTCAAATACCCGAGCTTGTACTTCTAGTAGCAAGCCTGCAAGGGCCATTTTGTAGGATTTCGTAACTTGCTTAAGTCGGTCAGGAACTACGTTGTCTATATTTTTGATAAAAATTAGGTCTGCAGCTACCTCATTAAGATTTTCAAGTAGTGCGCCATGACCTGCGGGTCTAAACAATAAACTTCCACCCTCTTCAAGAAAGGGTTCATTGGCCTCATCCACGGCAATGGTGTCGGTAGATTTTTTTTGATGGGAATAGCTTAGCGTAAATGCTAATCCTGTTTGCTCTTTCAGTCTAGTTAGGTGCTGGTTTATTTCTTTGACAAACCCTT
Source organism: Cytophagales bacterium (assembly GCA_005788235.1). Lineage (GTDB taxonomy): Bacteria > Bacteroidota > Bacteroidia > Cytophagales > Cyclobacteriaceae > Algoriphagus. The sequence goes on along the minus strand of SXYU01000170.1, from coordinate 1,966 downwards.
CTTCGTGCTCTGGCGATACAGTAAAATGAATCTGCACCTGCTTGTTTTTTCCAACACCATATTGTATTCCTTCAATTAAATGCTCCTCAGCAGGACAGCGGCTAGAATCTGAATAGGCATGAAATTTTAATAAACCTTTAGGTAGATTTCCGTAATTCAAGCCTGTTTCAGTAAGCAGTGCTGCAACCAATTTTTTATACTCTTTTTTCTCAAGCAAGCTAGCAATGGATTCGCCTTTTTGTTTAAGTACTTCATCCAAGTCTTGGTAAAAGGCAAATTGTTGGAGGTTCTCAATAAATTTCTGGGCAAAGCCATTTTTTGCTAACTCTCCATCGACCTCCAAAAAGGAGAAAAGATCTTTGAACATGCGGCTAGCAGCACCTGAGGCAGGGACAAATTTGACGATATCCAATCCAACAGCTTTGCTGGAAAAATACCTTTGGTAATGCTGGACCTGGTTTTCTTCCCAAACCTGTATACCTCGAGCTGGTGTAGCTGGGCCTACCAAACTCAAAAATGGGAAGCCCTGCTTGAAGCTTTCCAACTGCCGGAGAACAACTTCAACCTTCTTTTCTAAGTCGGATATTTTTTGAGAGAGGATAGCGTCCATGACTAGTTATTATGGAATAAACTTAGAATTTCAAGGTAATTTACTTTTAGCAAAAGCTCAACAGTTACCCCATTTATTCGGCTTTATCCAGCGACAATTGACTCCATAAGTTGAAATCTTATAGGCTCACCTACTTTTTTCTGGGCCAACTGAGATTGCCCATCTTCAGAAAGATGTAAGATTCGGGGATAGCCCCCAGTTACCCCAGCATCTCGCATCAATACAATAATTCTTCCTCCAGGGGTCAACTGCACGGTCCCTGGAAAAACTGGGTTGGTGGGGAGGTCCTCCAGTTGATTGAGAATAAGTTCTTCGAACTGGATTCCCATTCGATTGCTGAATTTGGAAAGGTGGAAGGTGCTAGTTCGTAACTGTTTCTGCTGTTTGGCCGACAAAAGACCCCAATCTGCTCCTGGATAGGCCTTTATTTCTAATGACTCAAACCAGGCAGTTTCCCATTTAGGTTTAGCTCCAAGGTCAAAAGACTGAGGAAAGGAAAAATAAGACAAAAAATCGTTCGTACTTCGTTTCGAAGGGAAAGTGACTGATTCAAAATCACTTCCTGATCCAAGGAACTGATTTACTTGAAATCCGCCTTGAATGCATAGGTACAAGCGGCTGCCACTTTGAAATCCTCCCACTTCCAGAATATCAGCAGCTGCAATTGAAATGATTGCAGGGTTTGTAAGTGTTTGCTGATTTACTTTGACCACCACTCGAGCTCCAGCCAAGGAGACCTTACAGGCTTGATCAAATTGAATCTTTAGACCCGGTTGAGCCATTTCAAGTGCAAGGGCATTGTTTTGATTTTGTAGGAGGTGGTTTGCCCAACGGTAACTAAACTGGTCCATCGCCCCTGAAGATGGAATTCCAAATTGGGTGCCCAACATACGCCCCTCATCTTGCAAAGAGCTGCCTGGGGGGCAGCGAAGAAGTACCGCTTTTCCTTGAACTTGACTCATTTCTGAACGGATTTAGGAAGTTGCTCCTTCCAGTTATCAAATTGGGAGATGCTGATCGGTACAAACTGAATTTGATCGCCTGGCTTAGCCCAAACTGGAATAGGCCATTTGGGATCAAAAAAGGTGAGGGGACTTCTGCCGATGATATGCCATCCTCCTGGGCTTTGCATGGGGTAAACACCCGTTTGGCTTCCACCAACAGCTACAGATCCAGGTGGAACAGCTAGTGAAGGCGTACTTTTCCGAGGTGTAAAAAGCTTGGAGGGAAGTCCATTTAGGTAGAAAAAACCGGGCAAGAACCCGAAAAAGTGAATTCGGTAGGAGGGGGCTGTATGCAGTTGAACGACTTCAGCTAAACTTAAATTTTTGGATTCAGCCAAAGGTGCTAAGTCAT
>SXYU01000169.1 GCA_005788235.1 Cytophagales bacterium | reverse complement strand
TTCTTCCCTCCATAAAAGCCTGTCACATCAGTTACGTTATCGTAGTAGGATAAAATCACATTTTTGGCTCCCGCTTGCTTCATTCTGTGGTACAGCGGCACGACTGTTTCATCCGGCTTGGTGGTCATGTCGTCCTTGGCATGCACAAACCAAATGGGTGTTTGTTTGAGCAACTGCACCTGCGCATCGCTGACAAACTCATTGTTGTAAGCTAATGCAGAGATGTAGCCTGCAGCAAAGTAGCTTGGGTGCTCCAAAATCAATTTGAGCGACATGTATCCTCCGTTGGAACAGCCACCTACATAGATACGACTTGCGTCCACCTGTGGATTCTTTGCCACAAAATCTTCAATCAAGGCAAACACGGCTGCATTGTAAATGTCATTCACTTTTCCACGCGTCATGCCCTCCCCCGCATTCATCCAAAAAGTAGGGGTCTGTGGAGCAAGAACAAAAGCCCCCTCACCAAAGAGGGTTTGAATCTCAGGCGAGGCATAGTTGAAGGCCTTGTTGCCCATCAAGGCAATCGTAGGATCGGTACCTCCCTCTCCTCCACCATGAAGCCAAATGATTAATGGGGCCTTAGCGGTTATTTTTTTCGGAGAAAAAGCGCCATAAGTCAAAGTTGTTCCTTCATGGGAAAAAGTTCCAGATAGGTCAAATTCATCCACGATCGGACGCACGCGGCCTTTTTCCTGGTTCCAGGTAGCCCCAGTTTTGCCGTGAATGACTGTGACCCCGTAGTCTATCCAGACATTGGAGGCACGGTTGCCCATACGTAGGTACTGAATGCCCGACCCTAAGGGATTTACTGGACTTACAGCCAACACCAAGGTCAAATGGGATCCATTTTCCACTCGATTTCCTTTATCATCTGAAGCATAGGTGTAAATCACAGTTCGCTTCCCCGAAGCTTGCGCAGCAGGAATTTCTCCTAAAGAAGTAGAGCGGGTTACAAATACTTCAAAATCCGCTGGGTTTGTTTCTTTCCCAACCTGAGCGTTATGCAAAACCACCTTACTTACAGCCGGTCCCCAATCAAAACCTTCTACAACGAGGGTGTAAGAACCTGGAGTTACATAAGGTGTACTTGCCATTAAAAAGGCAGTGGTTACAAAAAACAGAAACACGAGGGATAAAATCTTTTTCATAGGAGATTGGATCAAGAGTTAACGAAAAGGAAGTTTCAAAAAAAAGCGAACAATCCCATCAAAAATTATGCGGTCGGTCAAAATCAGAAATAGGAGTTCGAATCCGCTGGGTTAAGAAGCCCTAATTCAAAAAAATAAACCTGCTGAAATCTCAAGAATTCAGCAGGTTTGGGAAAGAAAAATTTTGATTAATCTGCTTTGAAAAACAGCGTTTACTCGTAGCGCAACGATTCGATAGGATCTAGTTTGCTTGCCTTATAGGCAGGAATATACCCTGCCAATAAGCCCACGATGATACAAATCACAAAGGAAACAATCATCCAAAGCCAGGGAACCAAGAATCCACCTGGACCAATAAAGTTGGCGATCACGTTGCCAATCAGTATCCCAAGCATCATCCCAAAAATCCCTCCAATCACGCAAATGGTGATTGCCTCAATCAAAAACTGCTGCCGGATTCGAAGTGGGGTTGCCCCCAATGCCTTGCGAATCCCAATCTCACGAGTTCGCTCGGTCACGGATACCAACATGATATTCATCAAGCCAATGGCAGCACCCAGCAGGGTAATAAATCCAATTCCAAAACCTCCTATACGTAGGTAACCAGCCACTTCCTCCAAGCTTTCAGCTACAGACTGACTTTTGGCCAACTCAAAGGAATCCTCCTGTGCCACGCGATCCTGACGGATCTTGCGCATAATTCCTGTGGCCTGACCCATCTCGTAATCAATCTTTCCGGGATCAGAGGACACACCTGTGATGCGGTAGTTGAAGGTTCCACGAAGATCCAATCGAGCAGCATTGTCAATGGGAATCAAAATTTGCCGATCGGCACCCTGATCTTGCCCTACTCCCCCTTGCTTATCCAGTACTCCAATAATGGTGTAAGGCTTTCCGAAAATGGTCAAAGTTTGGTTGATAGCCTCTTCTCCCCCTGTAAAAAGTGTTTCTTCGAGTTCCTTCCCGATGATTGCCACGCTATTGCCGTAGCGAACTTCCATCTGAGAAAAGTTACGTCCCTCCAACAACTTTATCGCTTTGATCGAAAGGTAATTTTCGTCTCCTCCACGCACGCGGATGTTGGGATTGGTTTTTTTGGAACCTCTTTTGATCTCGGCGATGCCAGAAACCGTGGTAAATACAGTAGAAATCCCGATGGCCGCATAATCTTCCTTGAAACTTACCGCCTCTCGAAAGGTAATGGGCGGATAGGTTTTTTCGGTTTTGCCTTCTTGCACTACCCTGCCTCCATTGGAACCACTATTTCTGATGTCGAAGGAATTGGCGCCTAAGCCTGCAAAACTCTCCGCAATCTGCGCCTTGATCCCATCAATGGCAGTGAGCATCCCCACCAAGGAGGAAATTCCGATAGCGATGATGGCTCCTGTCAATACCGTTCTGAGTAGGTGTAACTTTACCGAGGTGAGCGCTTCGCGGACATTTTCGATCAAATTCATGGAATGTTCATTTTGGAACAGCTAGCATAGAAATTCTCGCTAGTTGGCC
>SXYU01000168.1 GCA_005788235.1 Cytophagales bacterium | reverse complement strand
TTTTTTACCGCTACCCATCCAAAAGAAACTTAAAATTTGCCGCCAAGTGCTGTATTGGCTTGCGATAGAAGAGGCACAAACCGATTGGCAACAGTACCCGATTTGGATGTGGGGTTATGGTCCTGCGCCAGAAGATTTTATCTATGGGTTTCCTTCATTAGATGGGAAGAGCATCAAAATGGCCTCCGAATCCTTTGTGGAGGTAGACCATCCCAAGCAGTTAAATCGGGAAGTGACGGCGGAAGAGCAGGAAATTTTTTGGAACACCAAGGTGGAGGGAAAATTGGTTGGATTGAAAAATCAGTTTCTCAAGACTTCGGTCTGTTTTTATACGGTTACTGAAGATTCTCAATTTCTCATTGATGCCATGGCTGGGGATAAGAATTTTCTCTGGGTGTCTGCTTGCTCGGGTCATGGATTCAAGCATTCCGCAGCTTTGGGCGAAGATTTGGTAAAACGGCTGGGTCATTGATGGCCTTGCTTGGCATTCCTCCCAAGTTTTCTAGTCAAATCCTCCTCGAAAAGCCTATTTTTGTGGTCCAATAGCTCCCTAAATTATGGCAAAGCAACGAGGGACAGTGCTCGAGCCCGAAGAAAAAAGAAGGATCAACAAGCAGAATCTAAGCAAGTTGAACCGGGTTTTTCAGTTTCTGATTCCCTACAAAGGGGCGTTTTTTGCAGGGCTAGTATTTCTATTGTTTTCCTCACTTACCCTATTGAGTTTTCCGTATGTAGCCGGGAAATTGATTGATACTGCCCAAGGATCCGTTTGGATTTTTTCGGATATCAACCACATTGCTTTACTACTGCTAGGCATCTTGGCCCTGCAAAGTGTGTTTTCCTTTTTTCGAGTTTGGCTATTTGCCCTGGTATCGGAAAAGGCCATGCGCGATATTCGTCTTGCGGTGTATGGACGACTGGTGCGGCTGCCGATTCCGTTTTTTGATAAGCGCCGAACAGGTGAGCTTATCAGCCGCATTACATCAGATGTAGGCTTACTTCAGGACACCTTTTCCACGACTTTAGCTGAACTTTTTCGACAACTAGTAACGCTGGTCGCTGGGGTTGCATTTCTCTTGTTCAATACCCCGAAGCTGACGATTTTTATGTTGGCGACTTTTCCAGTGCTCGTGTTATTTGCCTTGATTTTTGGAAAATTTATCCGAAGGCTGTCAAAGAAAACTCAGGACGAGCTCGCAGCTGCCAATGTCATTGTTGAGGAGACCTTGCAGTCCATCAGCACAGTCAAATCTTTTGTTGGGGAAGCCTACGAGGTAAATCGCTATGGTAAAGGATTGAAAAAAGTAGTTTGTGTAGCACTTGCGGCAGCAAAATATCGAGGGGCATTCATCTCCTTTATCATCTTTGCCCTTTTTGGTGGGATCGTAGGTGTGATGTGGTATGGGGCAAGTCTAGTTGCCTCCGGAGAAATGACTGTTGGGGAACTGGTCTCTTTTGTGCTATACACCACCTTTATCGGCGGATCCATCGCAGGCTTGGGTGATATTTACAGCCAACTGCAAAAGGCAATCGGGAGTTCCGAGCGAGTAGTGGAGTTATTGGCTGAGGAGGAAGAAGCAGAAATTGGAGTGCATATTGCTGCGATTGAAGGAACCATCGAATTTGATGAGGTAGGCTTTCATTACCCTACGCGTCCCGAGGTGGAGGTATTGAAGGGAGTGACTTTTAAGATTCAGTCTGGAGAGAAAGTTGCGTTGGTAGGTCCTTCAGGTGCAGGAAAATCAACAATTATTCACCTATTGCTTCGGTTTTACGAAGTTGCGAAAGGCCAAATCTGGATTAATGGGGAACCAATAAGCTATTGGAACTTGGCTTCTTTGCGGAGTAAAATAGGGATTGTTCCCCAAGAAGTACTTTTGTTTGGCGGCAGTATACGAGAAAACATTGCCTACGCTAAGCCTACCGCTACCGAGGAAGAGATCATCCTTGCGGCAAAAAAAGCAAATGCCTGGCAGTTTATCTCCCAGTTTCCCCAAGGCTTGGATACTTTGGTAGGAGAGCGTGGGATTAAACTTTCTGGGGGGCAGCGGCAGCGGGTGGCAATCGCAAGGGCAATACTAAAAGACCCAGCAATTTTGATTTTGGATGAGGCTACGTCCTCTCTGGATGCAGAATCAGAAGCTTTGGTGCAAGAGGCCCTAAATGAATTGATGAAAGGTAGAACCACCCTTATTATTGCACATCGACTAGCTACAATCCGGAAAGTGGATCGAATCTACGTGTTGACAGATGGAAAAATTGTGGAGGAAGGTAGCCATCAAGAGCTAGTCCAAGACGCTTCCGGCATTTATGCGAATCTTATCCGCTTGCAGTTTGCAGATTAAACTAGATTGTGTGCCGTGATGGATTTGGTAAGTCCAAGTACTTTTTCTTTCAGGAGGGATGCGCTTGGAAATAGTGCTTTCATTTCTTGGGCATTGAGGAGACGAATTTCATCTATGTATTGGCTTGCTTCTGCTGAGCTCCATTTTTTCAAGCGGCTGAACTTCGTTTGAGTCAAAATAAAGTAAAGCAAAGCTTTGGGATAATACTGTGCAAAGGGCAAAGCATAGTGAGCCTCTATGGGAAAATAAACATTGGGAGTTTGAATAAAAAAACTTTTCCCTACACGGAGAATCTCTGAAGCCATCTTTTGTTGCAGGTCTAGGGTATACAAGTGCTCAATTACCGAATTTGAAAAAACTAAATCAAAGCTGCCCGTTTCAAATTCGCGCATGTCCGTGGCATCGCCTTGGACAGCTTGGATAGCTGGATGGCTAGTTTCCACAGGGTAGAGATTAAGTAAAGTAATGCGAAGGCTAGGATGGGAAAGTAGGGCACTATTTTTCCAAAAATAACTCGTGCCTCCGACATCTAAAATTTCAATTTTTTCAAGCTCTGAAAAGCGAGAAAAAAACATTTTTTCGAATTCCTGAAGCCTTTTTGTGCGAAATTTATAACCTAAAGAGTGGGGATTATCAGAGGATGCTAAAAAATTAAACAGGGAGGACATGTAATTTTTGTTCCTTGGAAGGTTAGAAATTTTTCCAAAAGTAATAAGCCTTGAGAATTTCTTTCTTATTTTTACGAAGTTTCCTTCCTCAACTCCAATTTTTGTCAATTATTTTTGACAAAAACTGGATGTACTAGTTTTATATTTTTATGAAGAGAAGATTTGATACTTATTTTCCTTGGCTGTTTACAGTCAGTGATTTTTTTGCTTGCCTACTATCTTTAGCGGTAGCTAACTTCTTTTTACAACGCTTTCATGTTTTGGGGAAAGTCGAATTTTCTGCATACCTCCCTTTGGCCCTGCTGTGGATATTGATTTCTACACTTCGCAAAGATTACAAGGTTGGGAGAACCGAGGAGTATGAAGATACTTTAAGCAGGTTTTCAGTATCGCTACTTTGGTTCTTAGGTGCTACAGCTATTCTTTGGACGCCTCTTCAAGTTGGAAATTACCGCTGGATTCAAATTGGTGCCTTAGGCATTGCGCTTGGCTTCCTGATGGGATTTTTCAGAGTTGGCATACAACTGATTCTTAAAAGATACCGGGCATTGGGGAATAACTTCCAGAATGCAATCATTGTTGGCAAAGGAGCAACTAGTCCAAGACTCGTGGATGTGCTTCGAATACGTAAGGATTTTGGCATCAATTTTTTGGGATACTTTGACGATCAATCTGATTGTGAACAAACTCGCGGGGAGATAGGAGACTTATTTGAGGTAGCACCAAAGATGAATCTTGATTTAATCTACATCCATGAAAAATTGGATGCTAGCCTAGTAAAGCGCGTAATTGATTTTGCAGACGAGCATTACATCAAGGTAAAAATGATTCCAGGGAAGAGTCTTCAACTGGAAAAAAATCTATCCTTCTCGCGGTATGGAGATTTCTTTGTCATCAATGTCAATGAAACTCCCTTGGATCATCCGTTGAATAGCTTTGCAAAACGGTTTTTCGATCTTGCATTTGCCAGCTTTGTAACCGTTTTTATCCTTTCTTGGCTTATTCCTTTGGTAGGAATATTAATCAAGTTGGAATCCAGAGGACCTATATTTTTTATTCAGGACCGAAATGGACTAAATAATAAGGTCTTTAGTTGCCTGAAGTTTCGTTCCATGACACCAAATGATTATGCTGACTCGCATCAGGCCATCAAGAATGATCCAAGAGTTACAGCAATTGGGTCATTTCTTCGAAGGACTTCTTTGGATGAGATGCCACAGTTTTTGAATGTGCTGACGGGAAGTATGTCAATTGTGGGTCCTAGACCGCATACTTTACCAATGAATGACACCTTTCGAACTCAAATTAATCGCTACAATTCCCGGCACAAAATTAAGCCTGGAATTACGGGCTTGGCTCAGGTAAGGGGTTATCGAGGAGAAATTGAAAATTCCTTCCAAATACGTTCACGAGTGCGGTTGGATTATTTCTACATCAACAACTGGTCTTTTCTTCTGGACTTGGAGATTATGATCAAAACCGTTTACGAGTTGTTATTCAATCGTGAAAATGCCTATTGAGTTGACAAGCACTTGTCGCTACTGTCATTCAACTCAGGGAATCAATTTTTTAGCTACAGAGCGCATGCTCGGATTTGGAGGAGAATTCACCTATGCTTCGTGTCCTACTTGTGCTTCCATACAGCTTTTGAGTATCCCCGAAGACCTTGCTTCGTACTATCCGAGTAATTATTATTCCTTTGGCTTACTTCAGCCTTCAGGATTACTCCGAAGTCTTCTTAAAAAAATCCGAATTCGAGCCTATTTTGCTACTGGATTAAAACTTTTTTTACCACCCTTTGGGGGATATTGGCTCAAAAAACTTAACCTTAACTTTTCAGATTCCATCGCAGATGTCGGCTGCGGTAATGGGCAGCTATTGTACGAACTTCATGTTTCTGGATTTAAAAATTTGCATGGTTTTGACCCTTTTTTGGAGAATGAAGGCCAATTAGGCCCTGGCTTACAGCTTTGGAAAAAAGAATTTGGCCAAACCAATCATTATTTTGATGTAGTCATGTTGCATCATTCATTCGAGCACATGGCAGACCCTGAACAAGTAATAAAGACTTGTTTTGAACGCTTAAATCCTGGGGGGATTCTCTTGGTGCGTTGTCCTGTTTCAAATGCGAAAGTTTGGAAGGAAAAGGGCTCCTTTTGGGTTCAGTTGGATGCTCCTAGGCATTTGACAATTCCAAGTACCACAGGATTCGTAGCAGTAGCACAGCGTTGTGGCTTTGAGATTCAGGAAATTATTTTTGATTCTACCTCCTTCCAGTTTTGGGGCACAGCACTTTATGAGCAGGGAGAGAAGTTAGATAAAAGAAAAATTAAGAACTATTTTTCTGAAAAACAGCTAGCGGAATGGGAGCAAAAGGCCATTCAATACAATCAGGAAGGGGTTGGCGACCAGGTCTGTTTCTTTTGTATCAAGCCTGGAAAAAAAGTTGAGGCATGAAAGGAATGGGCAAGTACTTCGTAGGACTGCTTCTTCCGCCTGCATTCGAGTCCCAGTTCAACAAGCTTAAACAGGGTTTTGCGGAACAATTTCAAGTAAAATATGCGCTTCAAGCTCCTTCCCACCTTACCCTGAAGATGCCTTTCCGCTACAGAGAGGCTAAAGAAAGAGAACTCGGGGCACGGCTCATTACTTTATTGGAGGCCCAGGCTCCATTTCAACTTCAGCTTGCAGACATTGGGCATTTTGGAAGGAGAAATATCCACCAACAAGTTATGCCCTCCGAACCCTTAATTCAGCTCCAAACAACCCTACGTAGCTTTTGCAAAAGATCTTTGCACTTGGTCGAAGAACTAAGTGACCGAAACTTTCAGCCTCATGTGACCCTAGCCTATAAGGATTTGAAGCCTTCCTATTTTGAGGAGGTACTAGCCTTTGCCCGAAAAAATGCAGGTCATGGGGAATTTTTGGTCGAGCAGGCCTATCTATTGAAAAAAGTGGAAGGCCGATGGAGGGTGATGGTACCTTTAATTTTCGGAGGTAGTTCAGAGAATCTGCAGCTAAGAGCAACGAAACTATCCACCTAACCCACTATTTTCAACCCTGATGAAACAATTTGCCTTGAAAAACTGATTTATATCCATCTCCTTAACTCCATGAAAAAAGCGCTAGTAGTTGGTTCGGGCATTGCGGGTATTGCGGCTTCCATTCGTTTGGCGGTGAAAGGATATCAAGTAGAGGTATTTGAAGCCAATGCCTATCCTGGAGGAAAGCTGACGGCGATTGAAGGGAAGGGATATCGGTTTGATGCGGGACCCTCCCTATTTACGCTGCCAGAGCAGGTGGAGGAATTGTTTCAGCTAGCAGGCAAAAATCCAAAATCGCACTTTGAATACGATCGCCTGGAAGTGGTGTGCCATTATTTTTGGGAGGACGGTAAGAAAGTCAAAGCGTGGGCTGACCCGGAGCGTTTTGCGACCGAAGTAGCCTCGAAACTTGGGGCTTCTGAACAAGGAATCAAAGCGGTTCTAAAACAGTCTGCCTTTATTTATGAGCACCTCTCACCATTGTTTATGCACCGGTCTTTACACAAGTTGAGCACTTGGATCGGACCAGATGCACTAAAGGCCTACTTAAATTTAGGGAAACTGGGGCTTTTCACTACCATGCATGCTTTCAATAAGCGTCATTTAAAAGATCCTAAATTGGTGCAACTTTTCAACAGATATGCCACCTACAACGGCTCGGACCCTTACCAGACGCCAGCTACCTTGACCATCATTCCCCACCTTGAGTTTAATCTAGGGGCCTATTTTCCGAAGCAAGGCATGCACGACATCAGCATGAGCTTGTATAAGTTGGCTGTATCTTTGGGCGTTTGCTACCACTTCAATGCACCAGTAGAAGAAATTCTCGTGGAGAACCAACGGGCCTGCGGACTTCGAGTTCAGGGTAAAGTAGTCAGCGGAGATCTTGTAGTGAATAACATGGATATGGTCAATGCCTACAAGACTATTCTCAAAAAGCAAGTTCAGCCCAAAAAACTGTTGGAGCAGCCAAAGTCAAGTTCTGCGCTGATCTTTTACTGGGGCATTTCCCAGATTTTTGAAGAAATAGGCATGCACAATATCTTTTTTTCGGAGGATTACGAGCAGGAGTTTGAACACCTATTTCGGAAAGGGACGATTTATGAGGATCCAACGGTGTACATCAATTGCACCTCGGTTTGCAAGCCAAACGATGCGCCGGTTGGCGCTATGAATTGGTTTACGATGATCAATGTTCCGAATAACCAGGGTCAAGATTGGGATCAGCTGATTGCAAAGGCGAGGAAGGATATCCTTGCGAAGCTGAGTCGTCTCTTGCATGCCGAAATAGAACAATTGATTGACTTCGAGGAAATTTTAGACCCGAGAAGTATTGAATTCAAAACCTCATCTGCGCAGGGAGCCTTGTACGGGAATAGTTCGAACACCCGATTTGCTGCGTTTCTGCGACATCCCAACTCCTCGAGTCAACTGAAGAGTTTGTACTTCTGTGGAGGATCCGTGCATCCGGGGGGAGGGATTCCTTTGGCTTTGCTCTCTGCAAAAATTATGTCCGAGGACATTCCAGACCTAAAAAATTAACTGATGATCAAAAATAAAAAAGCGGCCCATTCCAAAAGGCCGCTTTTTTAACTTTTAGTTAGTAGGGATTATTAAAGCACTCGCTCGTATTGATTGAAGAAGAAGCTTCCTTCGATGGCTGCATTTTCATCTGAGTCAGAACCGTGAACGGCATTGGCTTCAATGGATTTAGCAAAGATTTTACGGATGGTTCCCTCAGCTGCGTTGGCAGGGTTGGTCGCTCCAATTAGGGCACGGAAATCTTCTACTGCATTACCTTTTTCTAGAATAGCAGCAATAATTGCTCCAGAAGACATGTAATTGCAAAGATCCTTGTAGAAAGGTCTTTCGCTATGTACCTCATAAAACTTTCCAGCCAATGCTGGGCTGAGTCGGGTAGCTTTTAGAGCAACGATTTTAAAACCTGCTGCTTCAATCATTTTTAAGATAGCACCTACATTGCCTGCTTCGAAAGCATCTGGCTTAATCATGGTGAATGTTCTGTTTCCTGCCATGGGATTTGGAGTTTCATTGGTTTATTTCGGCTGCAAAATTAGCGCTTTTTGATTCATAATTAAATGAGTCACTTAGAATTCTCATGTAGTTGCTTCACTATCAGTAAATTTCATGCTTTGGGAATTGTCTAAAATTTACTGACCTTTGCTGGCTCTGGAGCCAAAAGTGCAGCTGAATCAAATTAATGGAAGCTTTAGGTACGCTTATTCAAAAACTTTCCTCCCCCAGGAAAATTGTCATTACCACTCATGTGAAGCCTGATGCAGATGCCTTGGGGTCTTCTTTGGGACTTTCAAACTACCTAATCAATAAAGGGCATGAGGTAACGGTTATCTCTCCCTCCGACTATCCTTACTTTTTGACTTGGATGAAAGGCAATGATCAAGTCTTGGATTTTTCCAAGGAGCGAGATCACAAGATAGCCTTAGGGAAGTTGGAAAAGGCTGAATTGATCTTCTGTCTTGATTTTTCAGTTTTAAGTAGGGTGAACGAATTGGGGGAATTGATTCGTCATTCCCAGGCTTTTACTGTAAATATCGATCATCATCAAGACCCAGAGGATTTTGCCGAATTTAGATTATGGAGTACGAAAGCAGCTGCTACTTGTGAGCTAGTCTATGAATTGATTGTATCTCTTGGGGACAAGGATTTGATCGATAAGCACATTGCGGCTTGTCTCTACGCTGGAATTTTGACGGATACAGGAGGTTTTCGTCACCCCAATACCACCAAGAATGTACACTTAGTAGTTGCAGAATTGTTGGAGGCTGGAGCAAATGCAACAGAGATTGCAAACCTGATTTACGATTCAAACTCCTTAAATAGGCTCAAATTCATCGGCTTTGCCATAACCAAGCGCTTGGTAGTACGGGAAGATTTGCATTTAGCCTATTTTGTAATTAGTAAAAAAGATCTTAAAAAATATCAAAGTCAAACTGGAGACACAGAAGGTTTGGTGAATTATGCCTTATCTTTGGATGGAGTGAAGTTAGCAGCGTTATTTTCTGAACGGGAAGATGGCGTTAAAATATCCTTTCGTTCGAGTGTAGATGTTGTAGTAAATAAGTTTGCTGCTGCCCATTTTGGTGGTGGAGGGCATAAAAATGCTGCCGGAGGCAAGTCTTCCTCTAGTTTAAAAAAAACAGTTGCACGATTTGAGTCCCTTGTTCAAGAGTACCAAGAAGACCTTTTTGATTCCAAAGAAGTACCTACGCCATAACCCCTAACTTAAAAAAATTGAAATTCACCTATCCTTTTATGAAAAATTACAAATCCCTTGTTCTCAGTCTTGCCCTTATTGTTGGGTTAAGCACCCTTTCTTCTTGTCAAAAAACTAAAGTAACAGAGAAGGATGCCATCGAATTTACCTACATCGAAGAAGGCAAGGAAAAGCCTGCGAATGGTGAATTTCTATTGTATAACTTAGAGATTTTGACTCAGGCCGACTCGGTAATTTACAGTACCTTGACTCAGCCATTTCCTGGCTATTTGATGGCAAATGATACCATCAAGGCTCAGAATGGAATGGACGAGATCTTTTTGGCACTTAGAAAAGGAGACTCAATCACCTTTGAGGCTGCAGCCAAAATTATTTTCAGTGGCAATCAACCTGCTCCAATTAAAGAGGGAGACCTAATCAAAGTTCGATTAGGGGCTTTTGATGTAAAGTCGGAAGCAGACATGCAGGCTTTCTATGAAGAGGCAATGCAAAAAGAGCAAGAGAAGGCAGCGGAACGCGCAAAGACTCTTTTGGTAGAAGAAGCAAAAACCATTGAAGCCTACATTGCAAAGAACAATTTGAAGGCTCTAAAAACCGAAAGTGGACTGTACTATGTGATTGAAAAGGAAGGAACTGGCGAGGCTACCACTCCAGGCACTACCTTGTCTGTGAACTATGCGGGTTACTTAATCTCAGGTGCTTTGTTTGATACTTCATGGCCAGAGATTGCCAAAGCAAACAACATGTTCAGCGAGGAGCGTCCTTACGAACCTCTACCAGTTAGCGTAGGCTTGGGTCAAGTAATTCCAGGATGGGACGAGGGATTGATGCTCTTGAAGAAGGGATCTAAAGCCAAATTAATTATTCCTTCTCCACTTGGATATGGAGAAAGTGGGGCTGGAGCAATGATTCCTGCCAACTCTATCCTTGTATTTGACGTAGAAGTAACCGACTCGAAGAAATAATAAATTGTACCCATATTATTTAAGAACCAGAACCTATGAAATCTAGACTATTTTCCGTGTTGGCCTTGTTTGTCGGAGTACTTTCTATGTTTTCCTGTGTGGATTCTGATCAAACTCAAGAGCTGATTTTGGAGCGGGATAAGGAAGCAATCGAAAAGTTTCTTAAAGACAATCCCATTTCGAGTGTGAAGGAATACAGTGAGCCGATTGAAGGATTTTATATGTTCTGGCAGGTTTCAACCAAACCGGAGCGAAACAACTTGATGCGAGGAGATACGGTCACGGTCAACTATGTAGGCAAGACGCTTGATAAAAAGATCTTCGATAGCTCTATCGAGCAGGTTGCAAAAGATAATGGTATTTTCAACGCTGGAAGGAAGTATCAGCCTCTTCGCTATGCAGTAGGCTATGGATTTACCATTACTGGATTCGAATTTGCAATATCCATGATGCATGCAGGAGAAAAGGCAACAGTAATTTTTCCTTCTCGACTTGGCTATGGAACTCAGGCAAGTGGAGGCATTCCGGCAAATTCTCCCCTGATATTTGAACTTGATCTTGTGCAGATCAAAAAAGGTCCGAATTTAAATCCATGATGCGTAATCTTTTAGTACTCTTCCTTTTTGCCCTAATGGGCCTCAGTGCTTGTGAGACTACAAACCCATTCAATCAGGGACCAGCCTATGATTTTGAAGGAAATCTTGCCATTGATCGTAAGAAAATTACTGCGTACTTAGATACTGCCAAAATAGATAGCATCTACCGCATCCATGATCCCAGTGGGGTAATAGTGATTGTGCAGCAGGAAGGCAAGGGTTCTCGCCCAACTAACAATACCGTAGTCTATGCGGATTATATTGGGAAGGTAATGTCAACAGGAACTGTGTTTGATACCTCATATGAGTCCGTAGCTCGGGTCAAAAACTTATTTGTGGAGGGTAGAGTCTATGCTCCACTTAGTTTTGTAGTAGGTACCGCCACCGTGATTACAGGTTGGGATATTGGATTCAAACGACTCCGGCCGACCTCAAAGGCGACCATCATTATTCCTTCGCCTTATGGCTATAGCAATCAGAAAAACAACGACAAAATCCCCGAGAATTCGATCTTGATCTTTCAAGTAGATTTCTTAGGGATTGATTGATAAAGGGGCTTTGGGTCCCTTTTTTGTTTGGGTATATCCCATCCTTTTTTCGAGAAGCAGGAGGCCTTTGGCTTCAAAATTCTTTCTAACTTGTCCCTGCAATGCCCCGTAGTGAAGGAAGTGTTTTTTAGAGGAATGAATACGGGTGAGCTTGTTAGAACCAACAAACCCAAATGACTTATTTTTTATGAAAATTGGAATCATCCGAGAAGGGAAAATCCCTGTGGACCGACGTGCGCCTTTTACCCCAGAGATCCTGCATGACATTCAAAAAAGTGCTGGGGATAACCTGTCCATTTGTGTAGAAACAAGTTCGTTCCGCTGCTACACCGATGAGGAGTACCAGAATCAAGGGATTGAGGTGGTCAGCGACCTGTCCAAAGCAGATATTTTATTTGGCGTGAAGGAAGTACCAATTGCCCAGTTGATTCCTGAAAAGACCTATTTTTTCTTTTCGCATACGATCAAAAAACAACCTCGAAATAAAGCCATGCTGCAAGCCATCTTGGCCAAGTCAATTCGCCTGATAGACTATGAACTATTGAAAAATCCAGCAGGAGAACGGGTCGTTGCCTTTGGGAGATGGGCAGGTGTAGTGGGGGCTTACAATGCTTTTTGGACCTATGGAAAGAAGACGGGTCTTTATGAATTACGAAGAGCCTTGGACTGTAGGGATTTGGAGGATTTAAAAGTTGAATTGAAGAAGGTGGTGCTGCCTCCAATCAAAATTGTGGTGACTGGTAAAGGAAGAGTAGGAAAAGGGGTTTTAGGAATCTTAGAAATTTTGGGAATTCAAGAAGTGAAACCTCAGGAATTTCTTCGAAATGACTTTGAAGAACCAGTATTTACTTGTCTTTCCACTGCCGACTATGTGCGGAGAATCTCCGATGGAGGCTATGAACAAGCCCATTTTTATGCCCATCCAGAAGCTTATGAAAGTCAATTTATGCCTTTTGCGGGAGCTGCAGAAATTTTAATTGCTGCAGCGTTTTGGAATCCTAAGGCTCCACGGTTATTTGAGTTGGAGGCTATTCAATCAATTAATTTTTCAATTTCTGTGATTGCTGACATTACCTGTGATATTGAAGGATCAGTTCCTACTACGCATCGGGCCTCTACTTTACTTGATCCTGTGTTTGATATAGACCGAAATACCGGGCAGGAACTCCCGCCTTTTTCAAATCAGCGCAGTATTTCCGTGATGGCAATTGATAATTTGCCATGCGAACTTCCACGAGAATCTTCGGCTGAGTTTGCCAGACAGCTTCAAGAATGGGTCGCTCCAGAATTGGGTAAAGAAAACTCCGCTCTATTGGAAAAGGCCACCATTGCCCGAGATGGAGATTTGACCTTGGAATTTATGTACCTGAGCGATTACGTGAATGACTTTTCCTGATTTACTACTATGAATTTAAATCGTTACCTAGAATCCACATTACTTAAGCCAACCGTCACAGAAAGGGAAATTGATATTTTGATAGCGGATGCTATTGCAGCCCAATTTGTTGGTGTATGCGTGCCGCCTTTCTGGGTAAAAAAGGTAAAGCGAGAGTTGCAAGAACAGGACATTCAGCTGGTGACGGTGATTGGCTTTCCCTTTGGCTATGAGCTATCCGAAACAAAGCTGGCAGAAGCGAAAACTGCGATTCAAGCCGGTGCAGATGAGTTGGATGTGGTATGGTCTCAAACCGCTTTTCATTCTGGCTTGTCTTGGCCCAAAATAGAATTAGCACAACTAGCCAAGCTGTGTCATGAATCGGAACGGATTCTGAAAGTGATTATTGAAACGGCCTATTTGAGTGCTTCACAAATCCGAGAAGCCTGTTTGATCTGCCAAGATGCAGGAGCAGACTTTGTCAAGACCTCCACAGGCTATGCCCCATCTGGAGCAAGGATAGAGGATGTATTGGTAATGCGAGAGGTATTGCCTTCCACCATTGGGATTAAAGCAAGTGGAGGAATAAAAACGCTCGAACTAGCTTTGGCCCTGATTCAGGCAGGGGCTGATCGATTGGGTACCAGCGCTGCTAAATCGTTGCTGGATGAATGGAGAACTAAAAATCCTTAATCTTGGGTAAAGTAGATTAGCAGAAAGGGAATGACAAAGAAAGTGAGTAGGATGTAGGTAAAAACGACTATCCTGTATTTCAAGGATATTTTACCCATGAAGTTGGCAATCCAAACTGGGATTTTCCGGATAGCAGAAATTGGTAAAAATATCAAAGCACCAAAACTATTGAATAAGACATGCACTAATGCCAGAGCAATGGCTGCTTCAGGCTTGTAAATGGAGGCAATCACTGCGGTGATAGTAGTACCAATGTTTGCACCAATAATAAAAGGGAAGACCTTGCTTAGGGTCACTTTTTTACTGGCCACAAGCGGCACTACCAAGGAAGTGGTCACAGTGCTTGATTGAACTGCCGCAGTGAAGAAAAGCCCATAAAAAAACGAAAGCCCTGTTTTTTGAAAAATAGCCTTATTTATATCCTTAAAAGTGTTTTTGACAAACGACTTGTACATTGCAGTGGACAAGACTTTGATTGCTAAAAACACGAGGGCCACTGACAGAA
>SXYU01000167.1 GCA_005788235.1 Cytophagales bacterium | reverse complement strand
TCCAAGTTTGGACCCTCCACACCACAATAGACTCCTGTGTGCAGCTTGATGCCTTTTTCCCGTGCAATCTGTAAGGCCAAGGTAATCAATCGTTGGGAATAGGGCACACTCATGTCTGGAAATCGTGGTCCCCAGGTCTCGTAATTTTTCCCTCGCAAGGGGTTTTCTGGAAATAGGTTGATGTGATCCGATATCACCATGACTTCTCCTACCTGTTGATTGGGATTAAGACCACCCGAGGCATTGGATACTAGGAGTATCTGAACCCCCAATTGCTTCATCACCCGAATGGGGAAGGTAACTTCCTTCATGGAATAGCCTTCGTAATAATGGAATCGACCCATCATGGCCAGTACTTTTTTTCCTGCCAAACGGCCAAAAAGCAAGGTGCCACTATGGCTTTCAACAGTAGAAATCGGGAAATGAGGAATCTCTTGGTAAGGGATTTCCAAGTCCATCTGGATCTGGGAAGCCAAATTCCCGAGTCCGGTTCCTAAAATAATTCCCACTGCCACGGGATCGGGATGAATCCCTTGGATGTAGGCCGTAGCCTGTTCCACTTGCTGCTTGTAGTCCATCTAAAAATTAATTAATGTAGGTCAAAGATAGGGGTTTGAAAAATTGTTCGAACTTTTCTGGGCACTTGTGTGTATAAAGGGGATAAAATTCACCTCATGATAAAGATTATAGTCAGTACCAACCGTAAAAACTCAGTTTCAAGTACGCTTGCTTTCCTCTATCAGAATATTTTAAAAGAAAAGGGAGCAGCTGCTGAAATTCTTTATATCTCAGATTTACCCTCAGATTTTACCGCGACTGCCCTCTACGAAAACAATGGTAAAAATCCAAAGTTCAATGCGTTTCATGACCGTGTGAAGGAAGGAAAAAAGTTTGTGTTTATCGTTCCTGAATACAATGGATCCTTTCCAGGAATCCTCAAAACATTCATTGATGGGATGGCCTATCCCAATGCATTCTTAAATAAAAAGTGCGCCCTAGTAGGGCTTTCATCAGGAATTGGCGGGGGTGGCATCGCTATGAGCCACCTCACCGACATCTTCCATTACTTGGGTATGCATGTTCTTGCGCTCAAGCCAAGATTGGCTAAGATAGAGCAAAATATGTCAGATAACCTGCTCACCAACAGGCTGTATGTAGAACTACTACATACCCAGGCAGACATGCTGCTCGATTTTTAGGACTTAGTCCACATTGTCGTGCAGAAATCTATTGTTGCCTAAAATTTCGTTTTCCTCGTTTAGGTTAAATTTACTTAGGCTAGTCTCCGAGCTGTGCTGTGGTTCATTCAAAATCACATTTTTGCGTTGGTAGGCAGGCACCACCATTTGCTCAGTCAAATCATCTGAAGCAGTGGTTAGCGAACGGCCTCCTTTAAGTTTTTCGAATCTTTCGTGAGCACGCTGAATCGCTTTCAACTTCATTTGCTCGTAGTAGTCATTCGCAAATAGAGGCGGGGTAGGTTGTTGCTGAGGTTCAACCGGTGCTGCTGGAGTAGCTTGCTCTTGGAAGAGGCTATTTACAACGATTTTTTCTTCCTCCAAAGGCTCTTCCACAAGAAAATTTTCAGCTACTGGTTGAGGATCAAAAGCGAACACTTCTTCATTTATCTCTTCATTAATCTCTTCTTTAATCTCTTCTTTTAACTCCTCTTCTGGGATAGGAGTTGGCATTACAACTGGAGCATTGGGGAAATTGAAGGTAAAGGTTGTTCCTTCAGCGATAGGCTCTTCAATTACTTGTGCAGATTTTCCAGAGTCCAGATGAATCACCGTTTTGATTTGCTCCGGAGTTGGGGTAGGCGCTGGAGTTGGCACTTCTGGGCTAGAAAAGGCAGAAATAGGGGTTGCATTTGGGTTTGTTAAAGGTGCGCTTGTAAGATTATCCATTTCGAAGCCTGTGGCAATGATAGTTACGCGAATCGCTCTACCCAACTCAGGATCAATCCCCTGCCCAAAAATCACCTCTGCATTGTCTCCTGCTTTTTCTTGGATGTATTCAGTAATATCGCTCAACTCATCCATGGAAAGTTCTTCCTCTTCCCCAGAAATAATGGACAACAAGATTTTTTGAGCTCCCTTGATGTCTACATTATTAAGCAAAGGAGAAGAAATAGCATGGCCTGCAGCACGGATGGCACGACCTTCGCCTTCCTCAGTTCCAGATCCCATCACGGCAGCACCAGCATCTTTCATTACTGTTTTTACGTCCTCAAAATCAACGTTTACATCCTGGTGGATGGTAATTATTTCGGCAATGGATCGTGCAGCAGTACTTAAAATATCGTCAGCCTTTCTGAAAGCTGTACGAATTGCCAAATTTCCGTAGATCTCTCTAAGTTTATCATTGAGGATAACCAGTACAGTATCACAATTTTCACGAAGTGCTTCAATACCTGCTTGAGCTACAGCAATTTTCTTTTTCCCTTCAAACATAAAGGGGGCAGTGACAATGCCTACGGTTAGGATATTCAATTCTTTGGCAATCCTAGCAACTATCGGCGCAGCACCTGTACCTGTACCTCCACCCATACCGGCAGTGATAAATAGCATTTTGGTGTTGTCCGCAAGGAGCTCTCGAATTTCATCTTCTGTTTCTAATGCTGCGCGTCGCCCTTGTTCTGGGTTAGCGCCTGCACCAAGACCCTCTGTCAAGTTGGCTCCTAGCTGGAGTCTCAAAGGCACAGGACTAGATTTCAAGGCCTGAGCATCGGTATTGACTACTACGAATTCCACATCCTTTATTCCTAAGCTATACATGTGGTTGACGGCATTACTACCACCGCCACCAACTCCAATGACTTTAATAATGGACTTTTGGTTTTTAGGGAGATCAAATCTGTAATCTTTCATGTTATCTGACATATGTATAAGTGGTGAATTTATTTATAGGCTAGGGTACTCTTTAAGTAATGAGTTGAATATATTTTAATTTCCGTAGGCTGTATCATCGCCGATATCGTCTGAAATAATTCCCTTCAAACGCTCACCGATGTTTTTAAAGAAATCTTTGGAGATACCCTCTCTCACTTGAATTTTTGGTTTTTCTCCTGTGTTGGCGACTCGGTTTTTGTACATTTCTTCCCGCATGTCTAGGGATTTGAAGCCCGCCAAAACTAGTCCTACAGTAGTGGCATACATTGGACTTTTGATTTCATCTAAAACTGATTTTCCAAGGTGCTCATTTGGGAATCCGATACGGGTATCCAATCCTGTCATGTATTCAAAGAGCTGGGAGATAAATTGCATTTGCGACCCTCCTCCGGTGAGGACAATTCCTCCTGCAAGTTTTTTGTAATAGCCACTCTGCATGATTTCGTTCTGGACGATCTCAATAATCTCCTCCATTCGTGCTTGAATGATGGAAGCTAGATTGCGGATGGAAATTTCTTTTGGGGCCCGGTTTTTTAATCCGGGTATCGACACAATTTCATTGGGATTGGCTTCTGCTGCAATGGCCTTTCCAAAACGAGTTTTCAAGAGCTCTGCTTGATTTTGCATGAGCATACAGCCCTCCTTGATGTCGGCAGTAATGATATTGCCCCCCAATGGAATCACAGCCGTATGACGAATAATATTTTCATAGAAAATAGCGATATCGGTTGTTCCTCCTCCGATATCAATCAAACAAACACCAGCCTCTTTTTCTTCCTCACTCAAAACAGAAAGGGAGCTCGCCAGGGGTTCAAGAATCAATTGCTTTGAGGTGAGCTGTGCACGCTTGACGCATTTGTTTATGTTGTTAATGGCCGTAGTCTGGGCGGTGATGACATGGAAATCTGCCTCCAGACGATTACCTGACATCCCTACAGGATCTTTGATCCCTCCCTCATAATCAACCGTGTAGTCTTGAGGCATCACGTGAATGATACTATTCCCAGGAGGAACGACAATGTTGTGCATGTCTGCGGTCAGTCGCTGCACATCTTCAACAGTAATTTCATCCTCTGTAGGTTGACGCATGATACTTCCATGCATGATTTTACTTTGGATGTGCTGCCCAGCAATTCCTACAATCACTTCTGCAATGTCCACCTCGGCCATGTTGGAACATTCTTCCACTGCCTTTACAATAGCATTAACAGTTTTGTCGATATTGGTCACTATCCCTCTCTCTACCCCATCCGATACGGACTTGCCCATTCCCAAGACTTCTAGTTTGCCAAATTCATTTTTTCGGCCAATGATGGCGCAAATTTTGGTCGTCCCAATGTCCAGACCTACAATAAGTTTGTCGTTTTCCATATCCAAGCTTTATTCACAAACAATTTGATTTTTATATTTTACACTTATCCGCTCGTAAGCGTCCCAGCCTTTTCGAGGCAATATTTCCTTGTAGAGTAATGCTATTCGTTCAAACTTGCTCTCATAGTCGTGAGCATCCCCAAATTCAATCACTTGCTTTCCAACTTGCTGGTGAATACGTATATCATTTCGACCATTGACCTCCAATTCAGTCACTTGCGCACTCCAAAATTTATCCTTCGAAATGAAGCGAATCAAAGGGATCAATTCGGGGATCGCATCAATTCTCCCTTGATCCATCAATGAACCGATGTACACACCATGAACTATTAAAACCCTGCTTGTATAGCTGGGAGAGGTCGCTATCAGGAATCCTTCCTTGGTAATGTACCCATCTGCACTTTGTGCCCTAGCTATTCGAGCCATGGGTTCGTGCTGGGTCAAACTCACTTTTAAGATCCCTTGCTGATCCACTGAAGCCTCCACTGTTCGAATAAAAGGGTGACCCAACAAGCGTTTTTCAATGTCCCTTAAGGGTAACTTCATTAAAGGAAGGCCTTTTTTCAACTCTGGGAAAGAAGAGGATAGAATGGTTAAAATCTCTTTTTCTTCTACAAAATATACCCCACTCACAGCCTCTAGGTCTAACGCTACGCTGCTGAACACTTTACTTTGGTTTTGCTTTTCCACAAATCCAATATAGCCTCCTGCCACAAGGAAGAGCAACACGATCCCAAGTACCTTTTTCACCTTTGCCTTGTTCATGCGTTCATTGGGTTAGGTCTAGAATTGGTCCATGCAGCGATGCCAGGCACAAGCCTATCAATATCACCTGCTCCTAAGGTGACCAGCACCTCCGGGCCAGCTGATTTCAAATAATCCATTATCTCGTTTTTCGGGATACAAACCTTCTTCGCGGCTTGAATACCTTCCAAAAGCATCTCAGACTCTACACCAGCAATCGCAAGCTCTCTGGCAGGATAGATGGGCAAAAGCAACACTTCATCGGCGAGCGAAAGGCTTTCCGAAAATCCAAGAGCAAAGTCCCTAGTTCGTGTAAATAAATGCGGTTGAAAAATCACCGTCAACCGTTGAGATGGGTACATCGCTCGAACCGAACTTAAGCAAGCCTTGATCTCTTCTGGATGGTGTGCGTAGTCGTCAATGTATATCTTTCCTGCTTGTGAGGAGTGAATTTCAAAGCGCCGTCTCACGCCGAGGAAGGTTTTGATTCCCTCACGAACTTGCGTTTCGCTGACCCCATGATCCAATGCGATGGCAATGGCGACTAATGCGTTTTCCACATTGTGGAATCCAGGGATAGACAATTCCAAGCCTTTGAGCTGATTTTTACTTCCGATGTAATCAAAAATAAAGGAGTTGGGCTTGGCAACTATATTTTCTGCATGAATGCCATCCGACCGAAGTCCATACTCCCGCAGGCTTGCCAAAGTAATGCCCTGATCGCCCAAACGGTATTGTGCGTGACTTTGTATGTATATTTTCCCCTTTTTATCCACTAAGGACAAAAACTGACGGAACCCTTCCAAGATCGTTTGCTCATCCCCATAGATATCTAAATGGTCTGGATCTGCACTAGTCAATACCGCTTCATTTGGGTATAAATGAAGGAACGAACGGTCAAACTCATCTGCTTCTACCACTACCACCGCCTCTTTAGACTTACCTGAAAGAATCAAGTTGCTGTTGTAGTTTTGGGTAATTCCACCCAAAAAGGCAGTAACTGGCTTCCCTGCAGACTTTAAAAGATGCGCAACAAGGGATGATGTACTTGTTTTGCCATGGGTACCGGCTACAGCAATCGTGTACTGATCCTTAGTGATCATCCCCAACACTTCAGCTCTTTTCTGGATAAGAAAGCCCTGCTGAAAAAAATGAAGCAGCACAGCGTCCTTCGGAATAGCTGGGGTCCAAACCACCAAGACCTCATCGGGGTTAGACCTAAATTGAGTAGGAACCGCGGCAACCTCGTCCGCAAAAATGACCTGCATCCCCTCCTCCACCAACGCATCTGTCAAAGGTGAAGGGGTCTTGTCGTATCCCGCCACTGCATAGCCTTCCTGCTGAAACCAGCGTGCCAAGGCACTCATGCCTATGCCGCCAATTCCGAGGAAAAATATGCTATTTAGCCCTTTAAATGTCATTTTAGAAGATGTTCAAGTTCTTTTACCAAGTCATTTGCCGCATCTGGCATCGCCAATTTTTTGATTGAAATTGCTAGCGCCTGAGCCTTTTCCTCCTGCTGCAGCAAGTCGTCGATGTATTCTTTAAACTTTGCTACTGCCTCTGCATCTGGAAGAAGCACTGCTGCCCCTTGCTTCACGCAAGCAGTTGCATTTTTCGTTTGATGGTCCTCCGCAACATTGGGAGATGGAATAAAGATCACCGGCTTTCCTACCAAGCAGAGTTCCGAAACAGATAGCGCTCCTGCGCGAGACACAATCACGTCTGCTGCAGCATAGGCCAAATCCATCTCGCGGATAAATTCCCGCAAATGGATGTGTGGCAAGCCCGCCTTTTCTAAGGCTGCTTCCATGTCCTTGAAATAAAATTTTCCGCTCTGCCAAAGCACCTGATAGCCTTCTTTTTCCAAGTCAACCATGTGCTTGAGCATCGCCTGATTAAGTGTCCGAGCACCCAAGGATCCTCCTAAAATCAAGACAGTTTTGCGACTTGCATCCAAACCAAATTTCTGCTGCCCCAACTCCTTTTTTCCAGCCAAGTCCAGCAAATCCTTCCGGACTGGATTGCCCGTTAGCTTGATTTTTTCCTTGGGAAAAAAGCGATCCATATCGGGATAGGCGACACAAATTCGGGCTGCCTTTTTTGCTAAAATCTTGTTGGTCAACCCAGCATAGGAATTCTGCTCTTGCAAGAGGGTGGGGATGCCTTTGAATTGTGCGGCATAGAGCACAGGTCCACTTGCATAGCCACCAACACCCACCACTAGCTGGGGTTTAAATTCTTTTAAAATGCCAGAAGCCATGCGAAGGCTTCTCCATAATTTAATCGGAAAACTCAAGTTGGCTAGCGTTAATTTTCGTTGAAGTCCTGCCACTGGAAGACCTTTAATCGGGTATCCTGCTTCCGGAACTTTTTGCATCTCCATTTTACCTTCTGCACCAACAAATAGAATCTCCGAGTCTGGATGTTTTTCCATCCAGGCATTGGCAATGGCTAGGGATGGGTAAATGTGTCCACCGGTGCCTCCACCACTAATGAGAATTCGATATGTTGTTTCAGTTTTGATACGTTTTCGTTTATGCTGTTCGTAATTGATTTTCTTTTTTGGCACTTTCAGAAGCAGCTAGAGCCTCTTCCTGATGGTCCCCACGGCTAACACTCAGGATAATCCCAAGTGCCGTACCTGTAAATATCAAAGAGGTTCCTCCCATGCTCAGTAGCGGAAGGGGAAGCCCCGTAATCGGCCCCAATCCTACTGCCACGGCCATGTTGACCAAAGCTTGGATGACCAGAGCAAAACTCAAGCCTGCTGAAAGTAGGCCACCGAAAGCCTTGTTTGAATTGGCCACGATGCGCATGCCTCTGTAGAGTAGCGCAAGGTATAGGAAGAGTACAGATACCCCACCGACCATCCCGTATTCCTCTAAGATGATGGCATAGATGAAATCAGAGTAGGGATGTGGCAAGGTATTTCGCTGCTCACTATTTCCTGGCCCTTTCCCCGTAATTCCTCCTGTGGCAATGGCTATGTAAGATTGCTCGGCCTGAAAAGGAACCTTACTGTCATCGTCTTTGGAATCCAAGAAGATTTCAATTCTAGCCATAAAGGTGTCTTTTCGTTGGCCTGTCATGATGGCTACGGAAAGTCCTAAGATTCCAACCATCACTACCAAAGCAAGGTGCTGCATGGGCACCCGACCGATAAACATGATCAACAAGCAGGTAATCAGGAGTAAAATTGCCGTAGACATATTGGCCATCCCAATCAAGGCACTGATGATTCCGATGGAAATGATGATAGGAAGTAACGTTCCGGTTAGATCCTTAATGTTGTTTTGACGCTTGGCAAGCATGGCTGCCAAAGCCGCAATTAGGGAAAGTTTAGCCAAATCCGAAGGTTGAAAAGCCTGGTTGATTACAGGAATTACTAACCAGCGATTGGCATCATTGATGGTAGAGCCATACAAATAGGTGACCAAAAGCAAGGGAATGGATAGAAACATGAATAGACGCGCATAGAGCGCATACTTTCGGTAGGGAATTTTATGAGCCAGCCACATCACCACCAAGGAGGCGAGAATTAGTTTGGAGTGCTTGAATAAATACTGCTCAGTATCCACATCCTTATCCTGGTAAACCAAAGTGCCGGTTGCCGAATACACCACCAGAATACTCAAAATAGACAGCAAAATCACTATAGCCCAAATGATTGGATCACCTTTGAATTGCTCATCAATCCATGCTCTAACCTGGTTCATGCGCTTTGTTTTTGAAGTAATGCGGCTACCGCTCCTTTAAACTGATCTCCTCGATCTTCGTAATTCTTAAATAGGTCGAAGCTCGCACAAGCTGGAGATAGGAGTACTACCTCGTTATCGGTAGCTAACTCCTGTGCCCAAGACACTGCTTCTCGCAAATCTTGTGTTTCTCGGATTTGACCAATGTGTGGAGCAAATGCAGTTTTTAACTTCATATTGTCCTTGCCCAAGCAGATCAAAGCTTTGACCTGGCCATTTACCACCAAGGGAATCAACACGGAATAATCATTCCCCTTGTCTACTCCTCCTGCGATCCATACCATCGGCTGTTTGTAGCTGCCTAATGCATAAAATGTGGCTTCTACATTGGTACCTTTGCTATCGTTTACATAGCGAACCCCATCCACGACCCGAACAAGTTCCATGCGATGCGCAGCATTTTTGAAGGTTTGGTAGCCATTGAGCAACTGATTCTCAGACAATCCAGCCAAAAGAGCAGCGACTCCAGCACCCAAAGCATTCAGCAAATTGTGCTTCCCTTGAATCGTCAAAGTAGTAACAGGGATAGTTGCTTCAGCTCCTGCTACATCGAATACCAACCCATCTCCATCACTAAATCCACCTTGATTTGGCTTTCCTTCCAAAGAAATCCCATACCTCGAAGCTTGAATAGGCGCTCGGTCAAGTCCAGTCTTGGTAAAGGAATCTTCCAAGTTGAGTATGGCGGCATCGTCCCGATTCATGTTTTTGAATAGGGCCATCTTGGAATCTATGTAACGCTCCATTTGATAATTGTAGCGATCTAGGTGATCAGGAGTGATGTTGGTCAACAGGGCGATGTGTGGTTTCAAACTCACCAAGCCATCAATCTGGAAACTGGAAATCTCAATTACCCACCAAGTATGATCTTGTTCTACTAATTGTCCAGCCCAACTTTTGCCTACATTGCCAGCCAGCCCTACATCCCATCCCGCTTCTTTCAGAAGATGGTAGGTCAATAAGGTCGTGGTCGTTTTTCCATTGGTTCCGGTGATCGCAATCACCTTTCCTTTGCTGTAACGACTGGCAAATTCCAGTTCATCCACTATGGAAATCCCTCGATTGATTGCCTGCTGGACGATTGAAACAGTAGGAGCTATCCCTGGGCTTTTGATGATCAAGTCGGCAGCTAAAATGCGAGCCTCGTCATGCTTGCCTTCTTCAAATTCAATTCCTGCAGTCCGAAGCTGCGTTTTGCGAGCCTCTCCAATGCTTCCCCCATCGGAAACAAAAACGGCAAAGCCCTCCCTCTTGGCGAGCAATGCTGCTCCCAACCCACTTTCTCCGGCTCCGAGGACGACTAGGCGATTCATGGTCTTACCTTAGTTTGAGGGTGGCTAATGTGACTACTGCAAGCAGAATCCCAACAATCCAAAAACGGGTAACAATCTTGGATTCGTGTATTCCTTTTTTCTGGTAATGGTGGTGGAGTGGGGACATCAGAAAGACTCGGCGCCCTTCCCCATATTTTCTCTTTGTGTATTTGAAGTAGGCCACCTGAATCATGACGCTCAGGTTTTCTAACAAGAATATCCCACATAGAATTGGGATAAGAAGTTCTTTTCGAAGTGTCAAAGCCAATACAGCGATCACCCCCCCTAGCATCAAGGATCCTGTATCGCCCATAAATACTTGGGCCGGATAGGAGTTGTACCAGAGAAATCCCACACAGGCACCGATAAAGGCGGCGGCGAAGATTACCAGTTCCCCGGAGTTGGGGATGTACATGATGTTGAGGTATTGGGAAAAAATAGCGTTACCGCTCAAGTAGGCAAAAATGGCAATAGTCAAACCGATGATGGCCGAGGTTCCTGCCGCCAGCCCATCAATGCCATCGGTAATATTGGCTCCATTGGATACTGCCGAAATGATGAAAATCGCAACAAAAATATAAAGTACGGGAGTCATGGAGTCACCCAAGAATCCAAGGAAATCTTCGTAGTTGAGTTCGTTGTTTTTGAAAAAAGGAATGGTTGTTTTTAAGGCTTTGGTATCTTGAAAGGAAGGAGTTTCGATCACTCCACTTTCTACAGACACAGGGGTAGAAAACTCCCGAATCACTACATCGTCATGGTAATACAGCGTAGCACCTACAATGATGCCGATTCCAATTTGACCCACGATTTTGAAGCGCCCTTTGAGACCGTCCTTATTCTTGCGGAATACTTTGATGTAGTCATCCAAAAATCCAATCAATCCCAACCAAACGGTAGTAATCAACAAGAGCTGAATGTAGATATTGTTGAGGTTGGCAAATAGTAGCGTCGGGATCAAGATGGCTGCAATCATCATCAAGCCGCCCATGGTAGGGGTTCCTTTCTTTTGGGTTTGTCCTTCTAGGCCCAAATCGCGAACGGTCTCCCCAATCTGACGGTTGCGAATCCAGTTGATGATGTGGTGTCCGAAGGTGATGGTGATAATCAAGGAAACCAAGGATGCCATCCCTGCACGAAACGAAATGTAGCGAAACACCCCAGTTCCTGGGATGTCCAACACACGATCGAAGTAATCAAATAGTGAGTACAGCATGTCAGGTTCCTGTCAGTTGAGTTAATAATTCAGTCACAACTTCGGCATCATCAAAATGGTGCTTTACGCCTTTAATCTCTTGGTAGTCCTCATGCCCTTTACCGGCAATCAGGACAATATCCCCTTTTTGACAGAGCAGAAGCGCAGTCTTGATGGCCTCTCTTCGGTCCTCAATGGTTAAGGTTTTACGGAAATCTGTGGGCCCTACACCCACTTGCATGTCTTTAAGGATCTCAGCCGGCTCCTCAAATCGCGGATTATCGGAGGTGAAAATAGCTTTAGTGCTCTCAGAAACAGCTATTCTGGCCATGGTTGGACGCTTGGTCTTGTCACGATTGCCTCCACAGCCTACTACCGTAATGAGTTGTTCGCTGCCCGTACGAAAACCATTGATCGTCTTCAATACATTATCCAATGCATCCGGGGTATGCGCATAATCCACGATGGCGGTAATCCCACCGATGGAGATTCGATCAAAGCGCCCCTTGGCACCCTTGATGGCAGACAATTCCCGAAGCACTTCATCTTCGTCTTCACCTAGCAGCACTGCAGTGCCGAGTACTCCCAACAAATTGTAAGCATTGAAGGAGCCAATCATTCTGAACCAGATGAGTTTTCCATTGATATCCAACTCCAAGCCTTCGATGGTATTGGAAAGGATTTTCGCTTTGAAATCTGCGGCAGATTTGAGTCCAAAAGTCTGTAGTGTACCTCGGCAATTTTGTACCATCACCGATCCGTGCTTGTCATCTCCATTTATTAGGGCAAAGGCATCTTTAGGAAGCCCATCGAATAGCTTTTTCTTGGCCTTGATGTATTCCTCAAAGGTGCCGTGGTAGTCCAAGTGGTCGTGTGTGATGTTAGTAAATACCGCTCCAGCCAACTTCAATCCCGCGATGCGCTCCTGTACTATAGCATGGGAACTAGCTTCCATAAAGCAATGGGTACATCTTGCATCCACCATTTTGCGGAGCAAAGCCTGTACACTCACTGCATCCGGAGTGGTGTGGGTTGAAGGGATTATTTCTTCGTTAATTCTATTTTCTACTGTAGACAGGAGCCCCGTGCTATAGCCCATGCAAACAAACAACTGATGTAATAAGGTGACAGTCGTGGTTTTACCATTGGTACCAGTGACAGCTACTACCTTGATTTTTTCGGAAGGATTCCCATAAAAATTGGCTGCAATAATGCCTAGAGCCTTGGCCGAATCTACCACTTGGATATAGGTAATTCCTTCGGCTAATGACCCAGGAAGAGTTTCGCAAATAACTGCAGTAGCCCCTTTTTCTAAGGCTAGCGGGATAAAATCATGCCCATCCACCTGCGTTCCTTTTACGGCTATAAACGCAGAATTTTCAACCACCCTACGGCTATCAAAGACCACCTCAGTCACCTTTCGCTCCATGTCTCCATAGGTTGCCATCAGCGATACTTTGTACAATATGTCTTTGAGCACGTTCATTTATCCAAGTACAAGGTCTATGGTAGCATTTGGGGTCAAGCGTGTTCCTGGAGTAATGGATTGGTTCAGCACTTTACCCTTACCGTTAAAATTCACTTTCAGGCCTTTATTTTCTAAAATGTATAGCGCATCACGAAGTGACATGCCGGATACATTGGGCACTATGGGTTTTTCTGTTTCTACTTGTTGGAATTGGCCCGCATTGTTGGCAGCAATTACCCAATCTCCCTGAGAAGTAGATTTAAAGGGTAATTTCAAGTAATCAAAAATGCTTTGTAGTTCCTCCGATTTACCTGACGCGATGTAAGGAAATTTAGCGCCAATGGTTTGTGCAGGAGAAATTTTGGATTGGTTGACTACACTCAGATCCAAATCGGTTGCATAAATTTTATCCGCAATATCTTTGAAGACTGGAGCAGAAACATCCCCTCCAAAAACAGCAATACCTTTGGGACTATCAATCACCACTACCATGCTATACTTAGGGCGGTCCGCAGGAAAGTAGCCTGCGAAACTGGTGTAATAAACCTCTTGATAGCTCCCTTTAATTAACTTTTGAGCAGTCCCTGTCTTACCCGCAATTTTATAGTTTGGATTCTTAATGTTACGCGCGGTCCCATTTTCTACCACTCCAAGCAGGAGTTCTTGAAGTTGGGTAATCGTTTTTGGTGAGGCGATGGATTTGCGAATGACAACAGGCTCAAAAGTCTGAATGATTTGAGGGCCATTGCTGACTGACTTCACAAATAATGGCCTTACCATTTTTCCTCCATTTGCCACCGCATTGTACAGGGCAAGGGTATGGATAGGATTCAATTTGGATTCGTATCCGATGGATATCCATGGGAGCGAAGTGCCATACCAAGTTTTCGTGCCCGGTTTTTTAAAATAGGGCTTCCCTTCCCCCATAAGCTGGAGATTTAACGGTTGAGCTAAGCCCGTTTTTTCTAGGTAGGCCAAATACTTGGATGGACTAGATCCAAAATGCATGTCTACCAATTTGGAAATTGCCACATTGGAAGATTTTTCAAATGCCTGACGAATGGAGATAGTTCCATATCCTCCGTTCTTTGCATCGATCATCGATTGACCATAAAAGCGATACACCCCATTTCCAGTCTCAATCATGTCGTTGGGACTGATTTTGTTTTCCTCCAACAAGGCGAGCATGGATACCAACTTAAAGGTTGAACCCGGTTCCACACTGCCCATATCGCCTACTGCATAATTGTAACTTTCTACATAGCCCGTGCCAGCAGCATTTCTTTCTAGGTTTGAAATAGCCTTCACGTATCCTGTAGCCACTTCCATCACGATAACGGAGCCAAATGCAGCCTCTGTTTCTTTTAATCGCTTTCTTAAGGCAGTTTCAGCTACATCTTGGATGTTCACATCCAAGGTGGTTTGAATGTCGTACCCATCAAGTGGCTTAATATCGTCCTCATCGAAAAGTGGCTTCCATACACCACCGGAAAGCCGCTGAAATAAGGCTTTTCCGCTTTGTCCTTTAAGAAACGTATTGAAACTATATTCAATTCCAGAACCTACTCCATCTTGGTTTAATGTTCCCAAAGTTCTGCTTGCAAGAGAGCTAAATGGTTGGTAGCGTCGTTCAATCTTTTCAAAAATTACCCCACCGTCAATTCTTCCTTCTTTAAAAATTGGCCACTTCCGCATGGCCTGCATCTCTTGGTAGTTGATCTGCTTCCGGTTAATCATCAAATACTGCTTCTTGTTGGACCGAGCATCATTGATCATTCGCTTGTAGGCAGTTGCGTTCTTGTCCTTGTAGAAGTTGGCCAATTGTTCTGCCAAGGCATTTATACCAGATTTATATTCCTCTTCATCTACTACGGTTGGGTCGATGGCTACTTGGTAAAAAGGCAGGCTTGTAGCCAATAAACTTCCATCAGCAGCATAGATATTGCCTCGGGTGGCAGGTACATCCCTGAATTGAAAATTAACTTGCTGTGCTTTAGTCTTCCACTTCTCGCCCTCCACCAACTGAACCACCGCTACCTTGTACGGAATGGCACATGCCGCCAAAGCCACCAGGATGAAGATCACCCGAACTCGGATCACTATGGAGCGTTTGATGTTCACTTTTTAGGCAGTTCTAATTTTACTGGTGGTTGATTCAATTCATAGAGTTCAAATGCAGCTACGCGCTTCGATACTTCAGACTGCATGCTGCTTTTCATGTATTCGGCTTCGAGGGTAGTCACATCTGCTCTGATGTCCGCCACTTCTTGCTTGGCCTTGTCGATTTCTCGAATTTTATTCTCTGCACGTAGATTGCTGTAGATGTAGATCAAGGCCAATAGCGCAACAAAGCCTACTGGAGGAACCAATTGAATAGGTACGCCTTCACCAAGGATCTTTTTTACATCTAGATTTTCTTCCATCCAGGAAAAAATAGTTTTCCCTGAGCGCCCCTTTGGGCGGCTCTCTTCTTTCAGCTTGTTTTTGAAGGTGTTTTGACTCATTTTCCTACTTTTTTTGCAATTCTCAATTTGGCACTTCTGGCTCTTGAATTCAGGGCTAGCTCTTCCTCCGAAGCGGTAATCGCTCCTCGACTGACGGGCTCTAGTGGACGAAGGAGATTTCCATAGAAATCCTTCTCCACTTCTCCTTGAAACTTTCCTTTGGTCATTAAACTTTTGACCAACCGATCCTCTAAACTGTGGTAGCTCATCACCACCAAACGACCTTCAGGCTTGAGAAGCTCCACTGCGCTGAGCAGCAACTCTTCCAAGGCACCCATTTCGTCATTTACTTCTATCCTCAAGGCCTGAAATACCTGAGCGTAGTATTTGAATTCTTTCCCACGAGGAGCAAAC
>SXYU01000015.1 GCA_005788235.1 Cytophagales bacterium | reverse complement strand
CCCTAGGAAGCCACTGGAATAATTGCGGATAATCCTACTTTATGAAATCGATCCTTGCTCTCGTAGATTTTTCAGGCGGTTAATTTTTTAAGAGTAAGAGGAGGATTTATTCTTCGGGAATCGCCATGGTATGGTTGGCGAGCAGTTTCCACCTGCCGGCTACTTGTGAATAGGTTCGCATGAAATGGTAGGTAGTGGGTTGTGGTCCCCTGTCCACCAGGGTAAAGCCGCTCACTACGGCAGTTTGTCCCAGGAGGACTACTTGATGGTCTCTAGGACTTCGGTTGCGCGTATCGTCTTGCTGTCCTGATCCTATTTTTTTTGCCCGACTGAGGGCTTCTGCCTTTCCATCGATAAGGCTCGCATGGTTATGCACCCAGACAAACTCCTCTGCCAAGAGATTTTCCAAAAACTCCACTTCCGAATTCAGTAGTGCCCTTTCCCAGCCCTTATCCAATTCCACAAGCTGCTCTTGGGTGGTTTGAGCTAGGGATGAAAATGTACCGAGGAACAAAGTCAGGAGGAGCGGAAGAAATTTCATGGGGAGGGATACTTTTTTGATGCTTCCTAAAATAACCGTTTAACTTAAATTATTTGCATAGCAAATGAAAAAGTAAAGTTTAGAAATGAGATTAAAATCCCAAATAGGTATTTAAATCTCTTTCCATCAGTGAAGTTTTTTAACTGAAATCCTTAACTTAATCAAGTGAAAAATTACATACTAATCCTTCTTTTTCTTGGTGGGATTCAATCCGCTTTTGGAGAGGAAAAAGTCCTTCGCATAGGTGTTGCTGGGTTGAATCACGGCCACGTGGGCTGGGTTTTTGAAGCTCATAAGCGTTCTGATATTGAAATTATCGGTATAGCTGAGCCCAATAGAGCTTTGGCTGAAAGGTATGTCTCAGCCCATGGATTGTCCATAGATTTGATTTTTGAATCTCTTGAAGAGATGTTGAAAAAGACGAATCCTGAGGCTGTCACTGGCTTTGGAACTACCTTTGCGCATTTGGAAATTGTACAGTTATGTGCTCCTAGAGGCATCCATGTAATGGTGGAAAAGCCTCTTGCGGTCAGCTTAGCCCATGCCAAGGAAATGGCAAATCTTGCCCAAAAACATCAAATTCACCTGCTTACTAACTACGAAACTTCTTGGTATGCTACCAATGAAAAATTATACCAGCTAGTAAAGGCTGGGCAAATTGGAGAGGCAAGAAAAATTATTGTCCGTGATGGTCACCGAGGTCCTAAAAAAATTGGAGTAAGTCCTGAGTTTTTGGAATGGCTGACCGATTTGGAATTGAATGGAGCAGGAGCCCTGATGGATTTTGGTTGCTACGGTGCCAACCTCAGTACCTGGCTATTGGAAGGAAGGAGGCCAATTTCGGTCACCGCGATTACCCAGCAATTTAATCCTGATGATAATCCAAATGTGGAGGATGAGGCAACCCTTATTTTAACTTATCCAACTTCTCAGACGATAATTGAAGCATCGTGGAACTGGCCAATTGGAAGAAAAGACATGGAAGTTTACGGGATGACTGGGGCAATTTTTTCTGACAATGCCAAAAACCTTCGCGTTCGAATGGCCAAAGGCTATGACGGATTTGAGGAAGAAAAATTTGAGTTGGATGCCCGACAGGAGCCCTTTGACGATCCCTTTTCGGTTTTGAAAGCAGTGGTATGGGGGGAGATTAAACTCGACGCATTTGATCTCTACAGCCTAGAAAATAATCTGATTGTTATGGAGATTTTGGAAGCAGCAAAACAAAGTGCTGCATCAGGAAAAACAGTTTTTCTTTCCAAATAAACTTTTAGGCGACCTATTGTAGTCAAGAGTATCCAAAAAGGATGACCTGATAGGGTTTCAGTAGTAGTTCGCAAAATGGAATAGGACTCTTGGTTTACATAGCTTTTCCATCCTAAAAAATCAGACAAAAATCTGCTTTCACAACTAGTACTTGATTGAAGCCATTAATTGTTAAATTTAAATTTATGGCTCAATCAATAACCCAAACTTCAACGAAAGACCCGCCTCGGTCATTTTTTTCCAAACTTAGATTTTTGGGACCTGGCTTTATTCTTTCGGCCTCTATCGTTGGATCCGGGGAGTTAATTGCCACTACTGTCCTCGGTGCAAAAGGTGGATTCATTACCTTTTGGGTTATTTTGGTCAGCTGCTTTGTTAAAGTTGCCATACAACTTGAATTTGGTAAAAACGCAATCCTTACCGGAAAGACGTTAATGTTTTCCTTCGCAAAACTCCCTGGCCCTACTTTTAGAAAAGGGAATTGGGCAGTATGGGCTACCTTTATACTTACCCTCTTGAAGATTTTACAATTAGGAGGTATGCTAGGTGGTTCCGCCATTGCCATCAGTATGCTATTTCCACAAATCCCAATATTGATTTGGGTACTGATTTTAGGAATACTGCTAAGCTTTTTAATTTATAAAAATTATTACTCCATCATCGAAAAAACAGCAATTTTGATGGTTGCAGGATTTACTATTTTAACCTTTGCATCAGTTTTAGCCATTTCTTTTACTCCGTTTGCATTTACTTTTTTAGACCTGATGAGTGGATTGAAGTTTGAGCTTCCTCCTGATCTTGTTTTCATTGCAATTGGAGCGTTTGGAATCACAGGTGTTGCCAGCGATGAAATCATTGCTTACACGTATTGGTGTCTGGAAAAAGGATATGCAACCTATACAGGAGTAAATGATGGAAGCGAGGAATGGCAATTGAGGGCAAATGGCTGGATAAAGATCATGCAACTTGATGCAATCGTTGCAATGCTTATTTACACCATTGTAACTGCTGCATTTTACCTTTTGGGGGCCTCGATTCTCTACGGTCAGCAGGAAATTCCAGAAGGGAATGAATTAATTAATGCTTTGGCCTCAATCTACACCCAAACTTTAGGGGCTGAAGCCCGTTTTGCGTATTTAACTGGGGCTTTCTTCGTTTTATACTCGAGCGTATTTGCCACTCTAGCTTATTGGTCAAGACTATTCCCAGACATATTTGGGCAGCTGGGATGGATAAATGCAGAAAGCCTGACTGACCGAAAGAAGTGGGTGGCCATTTTAGCATGGCTTTTCCCCTGCCTCTGGGCAATCGCTTACCTGTTTGTAGAGATGCCAACTTTCATGATTCTTTCAGGGGGTGTTGTAGGCTCAGTATTACTCCTAATTGTAGTCTTCGCTGCAATTAATTTTAGGTTTCACAACAAATTTTTAAAGAATTCCTCTAGCCCTGTTTCTGAAATGATGTTTTGGATCAGCGTGGCTGCTATTGCATCGGTTTCAGTTTATGGGATTTTCAAATTGTTCTAAAACCGAAATACGAAATCAATTTTCCAACTCAACCAAACTCTAAAAAATAAAAGCCTCCCCATGGATGGCTCAAATAAAAAGAGGTTTTCAATTGAAAAATGTGAGGATGCGGATTGGTGTTTAATCTAGGTTGGTAACAAAAGTATCTAGAGCCTATGCAAATGCTTTTAGCTTCTAGGGAGCTCTGTCGATGTATTCAGTGGATTGATAGTGGTGGTCGGATACATTCTGGTGGTATTTGAATAGTTCTGTTTTTCAATCCCTATCCCTAAAAACTATTTCTAAAGGACTTCCCCATTTTTTTTACTTCTCTGGCCAATAAAAAGCTATTTTTTTCTTTAAAAACGCAACGCTTCGCTCCAATTGATCCATGCCATCCACCCCATCTTCAATACTGATCCAACTGTCAAAACCAACTCTTTTCAACTCAGTAAAAATTGCATCGTAGTCATTCATTCCTTTGCCTATTTCCCCATGACTCAATCTTTTGGCATATCCTAAAGCCCCTTCCTCTTCATTTCTCAAATCTTCAATGGTGCCATATTTCAAGTATCGATCACTGGCATGCATGGTCACCACGCGGTCTGAAACTTTATAGAGGAGTTCCAGCGGATCTTCCCCTGCCAAAAATGCATTGCTTGGATCGTAATTTACCCCAAAATTTGGATGATGAATACGGTTGACTAGAAGACTAAAGACATCCATTTTTTGAGCAAATTCGGGATATTCCCAAAAATCATCTTTGTAATGATTTTCTAAAATCAGGGTAATTCCTCTATCCTGAGCATAGGGTAAACAATCCTGTATACTTTCTGCGGCAAGTTTTACTCCTTCTGCTATCGAAAGGGTAGGCCTTTTTTGACCTGAAAGTACCCTGCAATAAGTTCCTCCAAGAATGTGAGTCATGTCAATCCAGTGTTTTTGTTTCTGAATTTCTTTCTCCCGAAAAGTCCTGTCTGGATGGGTAAAATCAGGAGAACAGCACATCATTGGAATTATTTTTCCGCTGTCTTCCACCATTTTGCGGAATTCATTCCACCTGCTTTGATCTTCCATTTCAAGAAAACCAGCATACCACTCCAGCCCCTGAATGTCAAGCTTGGATGCCAATGCAATCCACTCGGAGAGCTTCATGGTTCCATCCTTGCAAAGCTGCCTCATGAATGCCTTTGGAAAAGCGGCTAATTTGGGCATTGATTTAATTTTTTGGGTTTGACTGCAAAATTAAAATCCATTACTTCGAAGAAATTGTGCTCGTATCCTTGGGAGCATTTCTCCCTATCATCGGGTATTGCTCGAGATCGACGACTTGTCCACTAATGGGACCACTTTCATTACTCAACCAATAGATTGCTGCTGCAGCAATCTCCTCTGGCCAGAGGATTCTCCCCGCCGGAGCGTATCTAGCTGGCAAATCTTCAAACCAGTTTGCAGCCAAACCCTGCTGTTTTTTACGCTCCATTTCCTTTTCAGTTAGGACCCAGCCAGGATTGATCTGATTGACACGAACTCCATTTTCGCGGTGAAGGGCATCGCCGAGGTTTCTCGTCATGGTCATCAATGCTCCCTTTGATATGCTATAAGCCAATAAATTAGGCTCACCACTCCAAGCATTGACCGAACCAATATTTAAAATCACCCCTTTGTTTTTTATCAATTGAGGCAAAGCAGACTGAATCAATAGGAAAGGAGCGATGGTATTCACCTGTAGTACTTTTTCCAGAAATGCCTTATCTGTGTTTTCAATTGATGAGCTGACGACCAATGCTGCATTATTGACAACCGAGTCAAGTTTCCCCCAGGTTTTTATAGCCAGTTCCACAAGTTGTTGAGCTGAACCATCCATGGAAAGGTCTTGGATATGTAGGACTGCATTTTCCGTTCCGAGTTCTTCAAGTACCTTAAGCCCCAATTCCTGCTCTAATCCATGAATAATTACCTTCGCACCTTCGGCTACTGCGCGCTGCGCAATTGCCTTACCGATTCCCATCGTACTTCCGGTAACTAGAATTACTTTTCCCTTGAGCCTCATTTCAAATAGGTTTTAAAACGCTTTTTACTACCTGGCCAGTGTGCATTTTTTCAAATGCCTCATGCCATGCTGTAATCGGCCAAACTCCACCGATGATGGGTCTCACATCTAGTGCTCTACTTGCAAGAAGCCCAATTACTTTTTCCCAAATAGGCCAATTATGACTGAAGCTACCCTGTAGCCTTACATTTTTTTGGACGATCTGATCAATTGAAAAATTCATGGGCTGAGGCCCCCAACCAACTTTTGTGATTTGGCCATTGGGACGAACCGAATCCATGGCGATTTTCAAGGTAGCACTGACACCTGCTGCATCCACTACCAAATCAGCACCAAGACCGTCACGCTTTCTAGCCCAGTCCGTGGCTGAATTAATGAAGGGCTCGATCCCATATTTTCTGGCTATTTCTAATCTTCCGCGATCCGTTTCAAGTCCAAGAATGGCTACTTCAGCTCCGCAAAGTTTTGCTACAGCTGCGCATAGGATTCCAATAGTCCCTGGACCAATTACCAGCACCCTGTCCCCAGGTTTTACGTTTGAATTTCCAACAACAGAATTATAAGCCACACAGCAGGGTTCAGTCAAACAGGCTTCTTCAAACGATAAGGAATCAGGAACATGGTGAAGACACCTTGCCGGAACACGCACAAACCGTGTCATTGCTCCATTTACCCCATAGCCAAATCCTTTTCGGCTTGGGTCAAGATTGTATAAACCGACCCGGCTCATTGGGTTTTGCGTGTCAATAACCGCGGCAGTTTCACTAACTACCCGATCACCAACCTTCCAACCAGAGACTCTTGCTCCCAGCGCTGCAATTTTTCCACCAAATTCATGGCCGAGAACAACAGGATAATTCACCTGCCAACTATGATCTGAAGTCCATTGATGGAGATCAGATCCACATACACCTACATTTTCTACTTCAAGCAACACATCTTCCTCACCGATATTGGGAATAGGAATCTCTCTGATTTCTACAGACCCTTTGACTTCGGAATAATTTACTACTGCTGCAGATTTAGTGGATGAAGACATAAGTTTATAAGTTTTTTGGGCTGACTGTTTTTTGTGCATGGATTGCTTTGCAGATCTCTCTAAGAGAGGATTCAAGATCTCCGCTGGCAGTTTTGAAAGCATCCGAATCGATTGTCAACGGAGCTCCCAGTACTACCAAAGGAGCTCCATATTGTGGGCATTGAATTGCTTGTTCAAGGGAAAGCCCACCTACGGCCTGAACTGGGATATTCACAGCTTTGACCACTTCGCGTAATTGATCCAGAGGACTTGGCATCCGCTGTCCCGATGCTGCTATTCCCCTTCGCTCATCGTAGCCAATGTGGTGGATTACATAGTCGCAACCCAAGTCTTCTAAAAATTTGGCCCCCGCTACCATATCTGGACAAACCATATTGTCTCCCATTACTTTTACGCCAAAATCTTTGCCTGCTTGGACGACACATTTGATCGTCTCGCTGTGAGCTCGAGCCATGACTACTACATGGGTTGCCCCTGCTTTAGCCATCATTTCTACTTCTAGATAGCCCCCATCCATAGTTTTCAGATCGGCTACGATCGGGACTCCTGGAAAGGCTTCTCGTAACTTCCGTACTCCATGGAGTCCTTCTGCTAGAATTAACGGTGTGCCAGCTTCCAGCCAATCTACTCCCGCACGCATGGCAAGTGCGGCGGTTTCCAATGCCTCATCGATAGTGGTGAGGTCAAGCGATATTTGAACAATGGGACGCATTCTGTTGAGTTGGTGATATTTGGAATTGCTATACCTGCCTGTATGGCCTGCATTAGCGCGTATTAAGATAAACAATATTATGACGCTACAGAATCCTTCACCTTGCCAAATTTTTTAGAACTACCAAAGTCAAAATTTTTCTGAGTTTAGACTCATCTGCTTCCAGGGTTGAAAATAAGTAAAGCCATAGAAATTTGTGAAACACCACTATTGTATAGATGAGAAAAACGAGATGAGGTTAGAGGAGGTATTGCATGTTCACGGCTTATTTCATTAAACCTAAACCAAGGACAGGATTCCTTAAACCAAGGACAGGATTCCTTCAGCGTATAATTTTGGACTGCAGGTGCCGTAAAGCAGTAGAAATTTTGGTTATTACTGACTAAAACTTGGGTTTGATTCCCTGCTCCATTAATGGTACTTCTTTCGAGGATATTGCTTAAATTTTTAGTGCGTACGGGTTGTTCCTATTCTTCAACTTCAAAAGTTTTTTTTAAATTATAGCTTTAACCATAAATCCTCCTGTTATGAGTAAAATCACGCGACGAGATTTTTTCCAACACGCAGGCATAGTCACCGCAGGTGGCATCGCCCTCAGCGGCACCTTACCTGAGCTTGTCTCGACTCCCGAAAAGGCAGAATCGGATGCTTCTCCACCCACCGTATTTGAAAATGTGTTGGGAGAGTATGGACCTTGGGCGCAGAAAATGCTGGGTGATGCCCCATCGAAACTTTCTTTTCTTCAGGAGGAATTTAATCGAGGAGGAATAGACTCTTGGCGAAAAAAAGCAAGGTTGCGACTGCTAGAATGCCTAGCAATGCCGGACTCAGGCGGAGTACCACAAGCCCAGGTTCTGCAACAGCTGGAATTCGAAGGGTTGACGATTCAACACTTGCAATGGCAGTTGCCTTACGGCCCTCCAACCAAGGCGATGTTTCTCAAGCCCTCCAATGCTAAAGGCAAATTACCAGCGATCCTTGCGCTGCACGACCACTCTGGAAAAAAGTATTTTGGACACCAAAAGATTAGCCATGCTAGCAGAGAAGTGGATCCACTCCTCAAGCAACACGTAGACGAATACTATGAAGGTGTCTGGTGGGCTAATCAGATGGCACGTCGCGGTTATGCCGTTCTCGTGCCAGATGCTTTTCTTTTTGGAAGTAGGAGGATTCGGTTGTCACAGGTACCCAGAATCATGCGCGGCTTGCTGGTGGAAGGAAACCCAGACAACGACCTAGATATCGTAGCTTACAACCGCTGGGCAAGCCAACACGAACACGATGTTGCGAAAAGTCTGTTGTGCGTAGGTACTACCATGCCTGGTGTCGTGGTGGGCGAAGATCAGCGAGCCCTCGATTACCTCTGCTCGCGTGAGGATGTGGATGTCAACCGTATCGGTTGCTGTGGTCTGTCGAGCGGTGGCTTGCGTACGCTTTATTTAGCTGGCTTGGACGACCGTATTGCCGCCGCTTGTTGTGTTGGAATGATGACCACCTGGCGAGACCTTTGTCTCAACAAAAGCTATACACACACTTGGATGATCTACCCACCAGGATTTACACAGGATCTCGACTATCCCGAAATTCTCGGCCTTCGGGTACCGCTACCAATCTTTGTGCAGAATGCCGAACACGATCAACTCTTCACGCTTTCTGAGGTGCAGCGAGCCGATCGTATGCTTGCAGATATCTATAAAAAAGCAGGTGCGGAATCCCAATACAAATCTGCCTTCTATCCTGGAACGCATCGTTTTGACCTAAAGATGCAAGAGGATGCCTTCACCTGGTTGGATTCAAAGCTAACAAACTAGGGATGCTAGTACGTTTACTGAAGCTATACCTTCTTTTAAAGGAAGATTTCTCGGGATTAGCTAAGGTTAGGCTTTAAATCTTCGGATAGTT
>SXYU01000166.1 GCA_005788235.1 Cytophagales bacterium | reverse complement strand
TCAGCTGATCGGGGCGGATGCCAATGCGCATACCATCGCGCTTGCCCAGCAGCGACAGCAGCAGCTCCAAGGGATCCGTTGGCAAGTAGCCAATGTCTTTGACCCCACATTCTTTGAGGAGCAGGTGGATATTGCTACCTGTACCCTCTTTACCCATCATCTTACGGACGAGGAACTCGTCACCCTTTTTCAAGGCTTAAAGCAAAAGGTGCGGCTCGCCATTGTGATCAACGACCTACACCGCCATCCCTTGGCCTACTACTCCATCAAATGGTTGACAAGCTGGTTTAGCAAGTCTCCGATGGTGCAAAACGATGCAGCCTTGTCGGTACTTCGAAGTTTTAGGAGAAACGATTGGGAGTCAATTTTCAGACAGGTCGACCTGACTGCAGTACACATTCGCTGGCGTTGGGCCTTCCGATGGCAGATTTGTGTGTATGTCTAAGGATTTATTTTTTTGAGTTCGGAGCATCTGATGCTCTTGGTTTGGCCTCTTTTTTAACTGTAGGCGAGCGTACACAGCCCAAGTTGTGAGTCAAGGATAGTTCCTTAGGAAGCACACCAAACGGCTCGCCGAGATCCCATTCGACGGGCTCGGGAGGAAGCGGCTTGGGAGGCTTGGATTTCATGGAAAGGAGGGTTGAAATTAGAATGGCCAGGGATCGTGAAACGATTTTCCTGCGAAGAAATTCGTTAATTCCTGGTCTGTTAGTAGACAGGAAGTTAATTCTGCTAAGATTATTTTTTCTTCCGGAAATTGACCAATTAAGACCAATTCATTTGCACGATCTCCGAAATTTTTATCCCACTTGGATTCAATTTCTTTTTGATTTTCGTGATAGGACGCATAGCGAGTTCTTTCTTTGAAAGGCATGGAGGCCCACCAGACACCTACTGGATCTGCTTTTAAACTACCACCTGCCTGGGACCAAGAAATGGCCTGGTCTTTTCGAGAGGCGATGTAAAATAAGCCTTTACTGCGAAGGATGGACTCCGGCCAAGAATCACTAATGTAGTCCCAGAAGCGTTGGGGATGGAAAGGTCTGCGGTCTCTGAATACAAAACTTTTGATACCATATTCCTCTGTTTCGGGTACATGTGTTTTTTGAAGTTCTTCCTGCCAGGCTTCTGTCCCTTCTAGGTCAGCGGAATCGTACAAGCCTGTATTTAGTAGCGCTTTGGGATCAATTTTCCCATGAGCAGTTTCTAAAATTTTGGCGCGCGGGTTTAATTTTCTCAGAATGGCTTTGAGTTCTGCCGCTTTTTCGGGACTTACT
Source organism: Cytophagales bacterium (assembly GCA_005788235.1). Classification (GTDB taxonomy): domain Bacteria; phylum Bacteroidota; class Bacteroidia; order Cytophagales; family Cyclobacteriaceae; genus Algoriphagus. The sequence goes on along the minus strand of SXYU01000166.1, from coordinate 2,385 downwards.
AGATCCGTTTTGTTAAGCAAAATTAGGTTGGCAAACTCGATTTGGTCTGTAAGTAGGTTGACAAGTGTTCGTTGGTCTTCCTCGTCTGCATTCAATCCTGCTGTGTATACAGTTTCCCCACTTCCAAATTGTTTCGGAAAATTAAATGCGTCTACGACCGTTACCATGGTATCTAGTCTGCTAAATCTAGAAAGGTCAATTCCTTTTTCTTCATCCACGAAACTAAACGTCTGTGCAACAGGCAAGGGCTCTGAAATCCCTGTACTCTCAATGAGTAAGTAATCGAAGCGATTTTCCTTGGCGAGTTGCTCGATTTCAATCATTAGGTCCTCGCGCAAGGTGCAGCAGATGCAGCCGTTGCTCATTTCAACTAATTTTTCTTCGGTTTTAGAAAGTGTGTTTCCTTCAGCGATTAGCCGGGCATCTACATTGATCTCCCCCATGTCGTTGACGATGACCGCTACCTTCAATCCTTCTTTGTTGTGCAGAATGTGATTCAACAGGGTGGTTTTACCAGCACCTAAAAATCCACTTAGGACAGTTACTGGGAGTTTATTTGTGGTGTTCATGAGGTAATAACAGCGTTTTTAAGTATGAAAGTCATTTCTTCAACATTAGTGGCATTCAATTGCAGAATACCGCGAACCTGTACGATTTGATCAAGTTTGGGCCTTTTGCTGGGTGGACTACTGAGGTAGACCACAGCAACAGATTCTGGTCCTGCGCCTCCGCAAAAAAAGCAAGCCTCCATCGGGTATTTGGAAAGGATCAAGGTCTTGCTATTGCTAGTTTCTAAAGGAATGTAGAATCCTTTGAGGGTAACAGGTTTGCCTTGCAAGGCAAGTAATTCTGCTCCAAACTGTGGATAATAAAAGTATGCTCCAAATTGCTTATTCAGTTTCTGTTCAAACTTGGTCTTTCCAAATAGGAGCCATAATTGAGGGGTAGTATCAAAGGACAACAGTCTTAAGGATAGGACGACCCAACTAAGCGAGATTAAGATTTTCAAAGGAATAAGCGCGTTCATGTGATGCCTTTGTCTACAAATAAAGGCTTTCCAAATTTTAAATGCAATAATGTTGCAAAAAAATTCCAATTATCTACTTCTAGTAATTCCTATCTTTGTTTATGAATCCATTTGATTTTTCTCCAGAGCAACTGGAACTCAAGCAAAAGGCGAACAAGCGAAGGGTGACTCAACTGAGTGTCCTTCGGATTTTTTCTTTTTTTGCCTTGGGGGCTACGGTGATTTTGACTCTCTCCGAGCACTGGGCATGGGTCCTTCCCAGCATCATTTGTTTTTTCCTCTTTGTTCGACTCATCAACCGCTTCAACCACCTCAAAGATCAGGAACGCATTTACCTGGCCCTGCAGCAACTCCAAACTCAAAAATTGGCCCGTCAGGAAAGGAAGCTGGGTAGCTTGGATTCAGGAATTGAATTTGCAGACAAGGAACATTCATTCGCAGGTGATTTAGATTTGTTTGGCCCCCACTCCCTATTCCAACTTCTCAATCACTGTACCTCTGCTGGGGGGAAACAGCAACTTGCCACCCTCCTAAAAGCTGCATTCGACCCGAAAGCAGCCCAGCAACGCAGGGAAGCAGCAGCTGAACTCCAACAAAAGCCCGATTTCTTGCGCGCCATGGAAGCCATTGGAATCGCCTTCCCGCAAGGAAAGGTAGGCCCTTGGAAGCAGTGGCTCGAGCAGCAAGAAACTCAACCCAATCTCCTCCATTGGCTCCTTACTATACTAGGACCGCTAGGTGGGGTACTTGTCCTTCTATTGACTAGCCAAGGGATACTTCCTCAAGCCTTCTTGGGCCTTTGGTTTCTAGTTGGAATTCTGCTGCTTTCAATGGTATTTGTACCCCTCAAGCGTGCTGCTGAGGCCATTCCTGTAGCATCCCACCTCAATTCCTTGCGCTTAAGAGCCGCACAAATTGAGGGCAATTCTTTTCAATCGGATCTTCTAAGAGCAGAGCAGGCTCTTCTTCAAGCAGGCAGCAGCCCTGCCTCCAAGCAATTGCAAGAATTGGATCGTCTAGGTCTTTGGACCCAAAACCGACTCAACTTGCTTTACCTTCCCATCAACCTGCTCTTTTGGACTGATTTTATCCTTTTTCTCTGGCTTGCTGCCTGGAAAAAACGGGTGAGCAATTCCCTTGTCCAACTTCCCGAAACCCTCGAAAACTGGGAGGTATGGGTATCCCTTGGAAGTTTTGAGGTGGAGGTCGGTCATTCGGGAATTCCCGCCTGGACTCAAGAACCCATCTTGGAAGCCGAAAATATCTCCCATCCCCTCCTACTTCCCGCCAAGGCGGTGGGCAATTCCCTGACCTTGAATACGAGCCGGAAATTGGTGCTGCTCACTGGGTCTAACATG
>SXYU01000014.1 GCA_005788235.1 Cytophagales bacterium | reverse complement strand
ATCAATAACGAGTGTTACATGATTGGATCTTTTGCGAATTCTATGTCCACGCCCCTGAGGAGCGGTTCGGAGTCTTTTTAGAGAACGTCCTTCATCTACCATGATGGTCTTGACGAAAAGATCAGCCTCCTCAAGCTTCACGTCTGGATTCTTTGCTTGCCAATTAGCTACCGCAGAAAGAACTAACTTCTCCAAACGGATTGCTGGATGGTTGGGCGTGAATTTCAAAATACTAAGTGCCACACCTACACGCTTGCCTCTCACCAAATCTGCGACCAAACGCATCTTGCGAGGGGAGGTAGGAACATTTTTCAATCTTGCTAGTGCTTCCATGATTATCTCTTTCCTTTATCTTTTTTAGCAATGTGGCCACGGAAGTTACGAGTGGGTGCAAATTCACCCAATTTGTGACCTACCATGTTATCGGTTACAAACACAGGAATAAATTTATTCCCATTGTGCACAGCGAAGGTATGTCCCACAAAATCTGGGGAGATCATAGATTTTCTTGACCAAGTCTTGATGACAGATTTCTTGCCAGACTCGTTCATAACATCTACTTTCTTCACCAAATGGTGTTCGATATAAGGACCTTTTTTTAATGAACGTGCCATATTTACTTAGATCTTTTGCTGATGATGAACTTGTTTGAATACTTCTTGGGAGATCTGGTTTTCTTACCCTTAGAAAGAAGCCCTTTACGAGATCTAGGGTGACCACCTGAAGAACGACCTTCACCACCACCCATAGGGTGATCTACTGGGTTCATCGCAACACCTCTTGTGCGAGGTCTTACTCCAAGCCAACGCTTACGACCAGCTTTACCCAACACCACGTTCATGTGATCTGCATTGCCCACAGTTCCTACGGTAGCCATGCATACACCAAGAATTAATCTCATTTCTCCAGAAGGTAATTTAACCGTCACATACCTAGCATCTCTAGCTACGATCTGGGCATATCCTCCAGCACTTCTTGCCAATGCACCACCTTTACCAGGCTTCAACTCCACATTGTGTACAATTGTACCCATTGGAATGTTGACCATGTGCATCGCGTTACCCACTTCTGGAGCAACTTTCTCACCGGAAATCACTGTTTGTCCCACTTGCAAACCTTCCGGAGCGATAATGTAGGCCTTAGCACCGTCTGCATAATACAATAGGGCAATACGGGCTGAACGGTTTGGATCGTACTCAATGCTCTTTACAGTAGCAGGTACACCAAACTTACTTCGCTGAAAATCTACGATTCGTAGTCTTCGTTTGTGACCACCGCCAATGTAGCGAGCGGTCATCTTGCCTTCATTATTTCTACCGCCTGACTTCTTCAAAGGAGCGAGAAGAGATTTTTCCGGACTTGACGAGGTGATCTCGTCAAATGCAGGAGCTACTCTAAATCGGGTTCCTGGAGTTACAGGCTTTAATTTTTTAACTGCCATGATATTGATTCAATTAAAGTTCTCCGTAAAAATCAATTACTTCACCATCGGCTACTTGCACAATCGCTTTTTTGTATGCATTGGTGAAGCCTGACACTACTTTATTGTTCGTGTATCTTGTCTTGTGCTTCGCAGCATATCTCATGGTCCGAACTGACAACACATGTACCCCATACTTTTTCTCTACAGAAGATTTGATCTGAAGCTTGTCAGCGGTTTTTTCGACAATAAAGCCGTAAACTCCTTTTTCGTTGCCTGCAGAAACTTTCTCTGTGATTAAAGGCTGTTTTAGAATTTCCATAGTCTTATTTCGCTAAAATGGTTTCTAACTTACTTACAGATCCTTCACAAAGCATCAATTGATCAGCATGCAGGAGTTGGTAAGTATTGACATCATCAACGGTCACAACTTTTGCCTTTGGAAGGTTTCTGCTGGACAAAAACACATTCTTATTGTCCTCAGCAAGAACCAATAAGGTTTTCTTGCCAGACAATGAAAGACCACTTAAAAAGGCTAAGTAATTTTTGGTTTTTGCTGCATCAAAAGACACATCTTCCAACACCATTAAATTATTTTCTTTAACCTTGTAAGCTAAGGCTGACTTTCGCGCCAATTGTTTCACTTTCTTATTTAACTTGAAGGAATAGTCTCTTGGTCTTGGACCAAATACTCTACCTCCACCACGGAAGTTTGGAGCCTTCAAAGATCCTGCACGAGCACCACCGGTACCTTTTTGCTTCTTGATCTTCTTGGTAGAACCCGCGACTTCATTTCTTTCTTTTGATTTGTGAGTTCCCTGTCTCTGATTAGCCAGATACTGCTTCACATCCAGGTAAATGGCGTTATCGTTGGGCTCAATGCCAAAGATCTCGTCTGAAAGGCTCACCTTTCTACCTGTATCTTGTCCTTTATGATTAATTACTGCTAGTTCCATGGCTTACTTCTCCAGAATTACAAATGAATTTTTTGGGCCAGGTACCGAACCAGAAACCAAAATGAGGTTTTGCTCTGCATACACTTTCAATACTCGAAGGTTGGGTACCGTAACTCGGTCACCACCCATTCTACCTGCCATTTTCATGCCTTTAAATACACGTGATGGCCAAGAACAAGCACCAATCGAACCTGGGTGTCTTCCTCTGTTGTGCTGACCGTGAGTTTGTCCACCCACACCAGCAAAACCGTGACGCTTTACTACGCCTTGAAATCCTTTTCCTTTTGAAGTACCAATAGCATCCACGAAGTCTCCTTCAGCGAATAGTTCTGCTGCACTTACTGTCTTTCCGAGTTCTACCTGACCTTCAAAGTCTCTGAACTCAACAACTTTCTGCTTGGGAGTCGTACCAGCCTTCTTGAAATGGCCAATTAGTGGCTTAGGAGTGTTTTTCTCCTTACGCTCACCGAATCCCAACTGCACTGCGTTGTACCCGTCTGTCTCGACGTTTTTTACTTGCGTCACTACGCAAGGACCAGCTTCTATTAGCGTGCATGCGACATTTCGTCCATCGGCACTGAAGATGCTAGTCATACCTATTTTTTTACCTATAATACCAGACATCTTTACTAAGATATTTTGATAACTACCCAAGGTATGTACACTTGGGCCCTTTTTAAGGACTGCAAAGTTACTGAAATAATATTTGGCAGCAAATCCCAACTCTACTATTTTCAATTTATTACAAAAAAAATCTGCTCCCTAGATTGTTTTTGGGCTAAATCTTCTCTAAAGCCACAAAAAAAGGCCCCGCATATTTGCGGGGCCTTTTTTGACAAACCAAGGTCCTCAGACTTTGATTTCTACGTCCACTCCACTTGGAAGCTCGATTTTCATCAATGCATCCACGGTTTTAGAAGAATTAGAGTAGATATCAACTAAGCGCTTGTAGGTACAAAGCTGGTACTGATCTCTCGCTTTCTTGTTTACGTGTGGGGACTTCAACACCGTAAACTTTTCTTTTTTGGTTGGCAAAGGAATAGGACCTACTACTACAGCTCCTGTTGCTTTCACTGCCTTCACGATCTTCTCTGATGACTTATCCACCAAGCTGTGATCGTATGATTTCAATTTTATTCTGATTTTCTGATTCATTTTCTTATCGATTAGGATTTTTCGCCCTTTACTTTAGCAATTACCGCTTCTGCAATGTTATTTGGAACTGGCTCGTAGTGAGAGAATGTCAACGAAGCCGTTGCTCTACCTGATGTGATTGTTCTCAAATCAGTTACGTAGCCAAACAACTCCGACAAAGGAACATTAGCCTTAACCACCGTAGAGGCGCCCTTGGTATCCATTCCTTTCATCATGCCTCTTCTTCTGTTTAAGTCACCCGTGATTGGCCCAGTGTATTCGTCAGGCGTAATTACGTCTACCGACATGATTGGCTCTAGCAACTGAGGCTTACACTTTTTTGCAGCTTCTTTGAATCCAATTCGAGCGGCCAATTCGAAAGAAAGTGCATCCGAATCGACGTCATGGTAGGAACCATGGAACAAGCGAACCTTCATAGATTCGATAGGGTATCCTGCTAAAGGCCCATTTTTCATGGCCTCTTGGAAACCTTTTTGAACTGGCTGAATAAATTCTTTAGGAATTACACCCCCCACGATACCATTGACGAAGTCCAAACCTGCCTTGATTTCTTTGGTCTCTGGATCTGGATCCTTAGGTCCCAATTCAAATACAATGTCCGCAAATTTACCTTTACCACCGGTCTGCTTCTTGTAAACTTCTTTATGCTCAACAGAAGCGAATAATGCCTCTTTGTAAGCCACCTGAGGAGCACCTTGGTTGATTTCTACCTTGAACTCTCTTTTCATTCGATCGATGATGATTTCAAGGTGAAGTTCACCCATACCTCGAAGGATTGTCTGACCAGTTTCGTGATCAGTATTTACCTGAAGGGTAGGATCTTCTTCTACTAGCTTGGCAATTGCCATCCCCAACTTGTCCACATCCGCCTGAGTCTTAGGCTCGATTGCATAGCCAATTACTGGCTCAGGAAACACCATAGACTCCAATACTACCTTCCGCTTTTCATCGCAAAGGGTATCACCAGTCTTGATGTCTTTAAATCCTACAACTGCCCCAATATCACCAGCAACCAATCGTTCGATTTGATTTTGCTTGTTGGCGTGCATTTGGAACACACGAGAAATACGTTCCTTGTTACCTGAACGGCTGTTGAATACATAAGATCCAGATTCCAACACGCCTGAGTATGCTCTTACAAAGCACAAACGACCTACGAAAGGATCTGTAGCAATTTTGAATGCCAAACCAGTGAATGGCTCTGACTCCACAGGGGAAATAGCTACTTCCTTATCCTCATCATCCAAGTCGGTGGCAAAGATAGCTTCTTTATCGAGTGGAGAAGGCAACAATTCCATCACTAAATCTAGCATGGTTTGTACCCCTTTGTTTTTGAAAGAAGAACCACAGACCATTGGAACAATTTTCATGTCAATGGTGGCTGCACGCAATGCTTTCAAAATCTCGTCTTCGGTAATGGAATTAGGATCTTCAAAAAACTTTTCCATCAAGGATACGTCGTAATCAGCAACGGCCTCGAGCAAATGCTCTCTGTATTCCGCTACTTCTTCCTTCATGTCCTCAGGGATCGGCACTTCTTTGAATGTCATCCCCATGTCGTGCTCGTTCCAGATAATCGCACGGTTGTTGATCAAGTCAACTACCCCGGCAAACTTATCTTCAGCGCCAATTGGCAGCTGCAATGGAACGGCATAAGAACCTAACATTTCTTTTACTTGCTTGCACACCATCAAAAAATCAGCTCCTGAACGGTCCATCTTGTTGACGAAACCAATACGAGCGACTTTGTAGTTGTCCGCTAGTCTCCAATTGGTCTCAGACTGAGGTTCAACCCCGTCTACCGCAGAGAAAAGGAAAACAAGTCCATCCAATACCCTCAAGGAACGGTTTACTTCAACTGTGAAGTCCACGTGACCTGGAGTATCGATGATGTTAATTTGGTACTGATTTTTTCTATAATCCCAGAAAACAGTAGT
>SXYU01000165.1 GCA_005788235.1 Cytophagales bacterium | reverse complement strand
CTGAAAAAAGGAAAGGTAGGGAATCACCAAAAAGCCAAGGAGGACTAACAGGTAATAAAGTGGCCATATCCGCAAAATCCGACGAAAGTAGAAGTGCTTAATCCGTATGGGGCCTTCTTTTTGCTCTTCTAGAAGAAGATAAGTGATTAAAAACCCACTCAATACAAAAAAAATACTCACCCCAAATGCCCCTAAATAGGCAGAATAGCTATTAGCCCATAGCGTTGGCAGGCCCAAATAACTTTTAAATAGTTCCGTATGATCGATAATCACCAGCAGTGCGGCTACAAACCGTACCCCATTTAATCCTGGGAAGTGTATCTTTTTCATCTAAAGTTTAAAATTAGGGATTTAACGCTGAATTTTAAACAGTTCAATGGTAAGGCATGGGTTCAGCCATTCCCGCCCTCTCGCCCTCAGTTTAGAAAATTAAAAACCACAAACAGGATCTCTCACTTTTTCTTAACTTTCATTCGAAAGAAATCTTATTACGGTCCCCTTCTCATGAAAAAAATCATCCTTCTCCTCACCCTCAGCCTCGTAGGTTTCGGCGCCAGCCAAGCACAACAACAGCAGAAGAGCAGTTCATTTGCTGAATTTGACCAGTTTCTAGCTAAAGAAGTGGCTGATGGACGTCTCATTGGCGTACACGGAATGGTGTACCAAGACGGAAAGCTGGTATACGATCATACCTATGGCCTCCGCGACAAAGAAGCTGCTGCTGCCATGCAAGGAGACGAACTCTATTTTATCCAATCCATGACCAAGCCTATCGTATCGGTGGCCTTGATGACCCTTTACGATCAGGGTAGATTCCAGCTGGATGACCCCATCTCCAAGTACCTCCCAGAGTTTGCGGTAATGCGCGTAGCAAACGATCCTACGATCGGCTCCTCCTCTGGCACCCATGCAGACCCCTCCCCCATAACCATTCGGCAGGTGCTTAGTCATACCTCTGGCATGAGCCATGGCATCGCTCAGATTGCATTCGACAAGGAGCTTTGGAACGGTATTATCTTGAATGGCAAACTGAAAACCTTGGAACAGCGAACTTCTGCACTCGCTAAAATGCCTCTAGCCTTCGATTCAGGTAGAAAGTGGAACTACTCCTTCTCCCCAGATGTGGTGGGTAGACTTGTTGAAGTCTTGTCTGGCAAAACACTAGATCTCTATTTGAAGGAACACATTTTCACTCCCCTACAAATGAATAATAGTGGCTACAACTTGGACGAGCAGCAGCGCAAGCGTGTCCAAACTGTGTATGCATTTGCTACCGATAGCACGCTTAAGCGTACCATGGGACAGCCTACACCTTCGGGCAATACGCTCTTTGCTGGTGTAAATGCACTCTTTACATCCACAGCAGACTACCTGCGATTTGGGGAGATGCTACTCAATCAGGGCAGCTGGAATGGCAAGCAAATACTCAAACCCGAGACGGTAGCATTGATGATTCAGGATCACACCCAGGGCATTGAACGATTGGATGAGGACGATTCCTTTTCTCGTTTAGGAAATGGAATTGTGACTGATGCTTTAGGAACTTTAAACTTGGAGCCGGGGCATGGCTTTGGGTTGGGTTTTGCGGTGGTTAAAGATCCAAAGACCGCACAGAGAGAGCCCCAGTCCAGAGGTGAGTTTTTCTGGGCTGGGGCCAACTCCACCCACTTTTTTGTAAACCCCAAAAAGAAGCTAGTCGCCGTATTTATGACCCAGGTCGGCTCGGTAGGTACACCCAATCCTTACGGATTTTATTTTGGCAATGAAATGCGAAAAGCTATTTACAAGGGGCTGGAATAAAAAACTTAGGTACTTTCAACAAAAGTAGAACTATAACTTTTGACTCCTTATTTGGAACAGTTCCTTTGAACTTTTTTATTTTTCCATTGGATCCAGTATTCCTGTAGTCCCTCACGGGTAGTCATCAGAGGACTAATTGCTAGCTCCTCGCCAGGAAGTACTGCTTTTTTTAAGGCCTTTTTTCTTAACTCCAGTTCAGGTGTATGGTCCCAGCCCCCTACATGATCAAAGGAAGTATAGGCTTGGCACTCGCTGGAAACTGGTTCAAATGGGAAATAAAGTTTGTATTCTACATCTCCTATCCCATTCATCCCTTCAGTGGACATTTGGATCCCTGAGAAGTAGACCTTTACATAGTTTTTTTTACCGTAAAGCTCCTTCAATTTATCCCCCACTACCCTAGACATGGTGTTTGAAAATTGATGGGCTACATCCGAAAATCGAATAAACTCAGGACCGATGTAGGTTCCTGCACAACCTGCATCCGTACACGAAAAAGTGGTTTTTGGCTCGCTGCTGGTACAACCCACAAAAAGCAATATGTAAAGTATTGAGCTGAAAAAGGAATGCATAAACTAATTCGCTAACGGTGGACTAGTTGAATAAAGGGCTTAACTGATTAACCTTTAACGCATGAACGCTTAATCTTTAACTTTTCCCTTACCGGATCTTCAACACTTGTCCGATACGGATCAAATCGCTTCGCAGGTTATTCAATCGCTTTAGCGTCGAAACCCTAACCCCATACTTAGCTGCAATCTCAGAAAGCGTATCGCCTTTCCTCACTTTATACGTGGTCGTCCTTCCGCCCATTCCAGCCGAATTGCTCTGAACCACTACTTTTATTTGCTCCTTAACTGCGTCGTAGTTTTTTAAGGAAATGGTAAGGCTATCCCGCTCCGAATTAGCCGCATAAAAATCCAAAGAATTTAAGATGGATTTATTCAACAAATAACCCTTTAAACGATACCCCTTACTGGTTAAATGGACATAATCCTTTTGAGCATAGCCTTGACTTTCCCAATTTTTTATTTGTCCATAACCACCAGATAAGTCGTAAAAATTCCAATACATGACATCATTTTCTCTAGCTATGGAATCCATCATTTTTGCAAATTCTATCCCTGCATCGATGTATCTCCCTTTATAAAAAAGATCCTGAGTAGAAGTAAGTACAATTAGAATATCGGGGTTAATCTCTCTGAACTGAGTTATGGCTTTGCCCACATTCGCTGGAAGATTTGAAGGAACCTTGTTTTGATACAAGATATTGTTCGTTCCATAATCCAAAATTACCAGGTCAGGCTTAAGTTGTTCAGATTGCTCCTTTAACTTCTCCAAATTTAAAACCGCTTCGAAAGGTGAAGCTCCAACACCAAAGGATTGGTACAACAAGCCCTTTTTTTCCTTTTTTTCTATGCTAAATCCATAAAATCGAAAAAGATGTTCATCATTTTCCGTAGTCAAAAGATTTAAAGAAAACTCTTTAATCTCCTGATTTATTGGAATAATGAGGAAATTTTTGCCCTCTTGGGTGGATTTAACAGATTCGTCTACAATAAACTCAAAGTCCCCAGCGGTGATTTTGAAATCAGGGGTCAAGTCATTGTTATCAAAAAATAATAGCAATTCATACTCCTCTTTTGGAATGGGGGTATTCATCGTAAGGGTAAATCCAGCTACCTTTGCCCTGGTTTCCACAGTCATTCCTCTTGCTCCTAACGGGATTTTTGGCTGTAGTTGGAAACTCTTAGCCAAAACCCATTCCCCAGTATGGGTGGATTTATAATTGATACTACCATAGGTCTTTGCTGCAGAAAAAGGAAAGAAAAAACCAGGTCCTGCATTTCCAAATTCTTCGTATAAATATTCCTTTGCTCTTGTGGTGACTATTTCGGATTGGATATGGCTTGCACCAAAATGGAATAAAACCACCCGCTTATTATTTGCATTCGCAAACAGGTCCGCAAACCTTTTGGCAGTAGCCAAGGAATGGTACTGAAAGAAAGCATAGCTCGTATCCACTTTCAATAAATTGATTTCAGAGGACACATCTTGACCATATACCCGCTTTTTAGATGATAATATACTAAGGGCAATTACTGAGACTATAAAAACTATACGGTATTTCATATGCTGATTATTAAACTAAAAAAGGAACTAATCAATTTTCAATGATCACACTATCTTGAATACTATTAATTGAATCCAAAATCTTTTGTTCCCGCTCCCGTTTCAAAACTTCATCGTAATCTTGATTTTTGTTGTAGGCTAAATTTCGCATCATGCCTATCGTTCCTCTGGACATGGCCCCATACATCCCCATAGCAAAGATCAAATCATTCACCAATGCATCATTCATGATTTTGAGTAGGTTATGCTTTGAATACCTAAAATCAACTACATAAATTTCCTCGTAATGACTAATTAAATAGACCACAAATGCATTACCCATGGAGTTTTTAACCACTGCAGCTTTTTTACCATTTTTCACATTGGTGGTTATTTTTATAAGCGGCGCATCTCCACAAATGAAAGTAGAATAATTCGCTGAATTACAAAAAACCCTTGTTTTTTGAGGATACTTAAAATCATAAGGATTGTACCTCACTGCCTGAGTTTCAATCCCTGGCGGAATGTAAGTTTCCACAAGATCAGGTTTATCTCGCACACTTTGGTCCCGTGTCAGTTCATAAAGTGAACCCAAAAACCCCGATTTTACTTTCTTCTCCATACTACTCAACGGCACGGGAGTAACCCCTGCAGCTTTACAAAAGGCCACATAGCCATAGTATGCTCCTAAACCAGTCCAATGGTGATCGGTACCATACCACAAATACTCGTTGTAATGTTGGTTCATCTCACCTAATACATCTGCAAAATAGACCTCAGGATTTAGATTGGCTTTTATTGCTAGGAGCGTTTCTTCATTCCTTTTTGAATAGTGCTCGTACTCAGGCAGAGGAATGAATGCGGAAGATAAAGGTGCCACACAAGAAAATACACGCGCCTTTCCTTGAAGTGAATCGGCATACAAGTTGAGCATTTTAGAAAAATACGGAGAGACTGCTGGATTTCCTGCGTTTTGGGTATACACCTTACCATCCAAAATCAGCATGCTGCCAGAATAGGACTCATCAATCTCTTCCAAATACTGCTTGGCAGCTACCGAATCCAAAATTGAGGCCGAGTCTAAATTCTCCTCCATCTTTGATTTCTCAACAACGACTATCTTCTGAGCATTCTGAAGCCTTATACCCAAATTGTATCGAAAAGCTTCGGTAAACCTCACCGCATAGTAACGAAATGGAAAGTGATCGTTGATGTAGATATTTATACCTTTGGTCAACTTTCCAGAGATGTAATTTTCCCAGTTAATATCAGGAAAGGTAGCCAGCGTTCGCTTTTCGGAAATAGAAATTTCCTCCTTTTCCAAAACAAGAAACAAACTTGTTAGAGAAATTAAACAAACAAATAATAGCGCTATTTCTAATTTCCTAAGCATATCAAAATCTAAAATAAATAAATGGATTGTAGGTATCGTCCACTATCAATGCCGTTGCTATAAATAGGAATATGAGATTAAAAACTAATGAAAATGAACGGTAATATTTCCCCGCCACTTGATTGGTTCGGGAAGTCTTAGGAAAAATCTCATCCCAAGGAATACAGAAAAGTATGACTACCACATACAGAAACGAATAGGAAGCTAAATCGGTTAACCAGCCTGATCCGATGGGATTGGGAGAATAAAAAAGCTTACCCAAAAAAACTGAAAGCTTATCAAAATCGTCAAAGTAGAAGAAAGATCTACTGTAGTTCACGACGACAAGTGCGTAGGCATAAAGGGCAAATCGAGGCAATAGGTCAAAATACTTTTTCAGGATTTTTTCAATCACCATAAAAACGCCCAAAAACAATCCCCATAGCACAAAATTCCAACTTGCCCCATGCCATAAACCCGTCAGAAACCAAACAACTAAAATATTTCGGATCTGATACTTTTTATTTCCACCTAAGGGAATGTAAACATAATCTCTTAAAAATCTACCCAGTGTCATGTGCCACCTTTGGTAAAAATTGGCCACGGATGTCGCAGCATAAGGATGCCTAAAATTTTCAGGGAAATTAAATCCAAAAATTCGCCCCAGTCCGATAGCCATATCCGAATACCCAGAGAAATCAAAATACAGCTGCATGGAATAAAGCACGATACCAAACCAAGCCTCTGGGGTGGACAAATCATTAAATTGAACTTGAAGGTATTTCTCCACCAAAATCCCCAAACTATTAGCTAAGACCACCTTTTTGAATAGTCCCAAACAAAATCTGTTTACCCCTAGGTGTATAGAATCCCAGCTGAATGTCCTATCCCTGGTTTCTTTGGCCACCTCCGCATACCGGACGATAGGACCAGCGACCAATTGAGGAAACAAACTTACATACATCAAAAAATCTACCAGATTTTTTTCTGCTTTAACCTCGTTTTTATAGACATCAATAGTATAAGAAAGCGTTTGAAAGGTGTAGAATGAAATACCTACAGGGAGCAAAATATTGGGTTCTTTAAAACTAGTTTCCAGCAAAAAATTAACATTCTGAATGATAAAATCGGCATATTTAAATGTGGCTAATAATCCAAGATTGATGATAATTGAACTTAGCAAGCCACCCAACCTTACAAATTTAATTTCTCTAAACTTATCAATTAATAGTCCATTGACATAGTCCAGCAAACCTGAAAACAACAATAAGATAATCCAAACAGGTTCACCCCAAGCATAAAAAATAAAAGAAAAGAAAAGGAGTACAAAATTCTTAATTCTAATGTGCTTGAATGCAAAATAAAAAATTAGAGATAGCGGGAGAAAGAAGTAAAGGAAGGTTAGACTTGAAAAAACCACAGTTGTTTATAAAATTAAAATTAAGTGATATCTTGAATATTATAAATCAGCACAAGTCTTGGAATATTTTATGCTCTTTAAATGTCCTGGGTATCTACTGTTAGAATACCTGATTCTTAAAAGGAAATCAAAATAGTTCTCCTTTGGATTCGTGTAATATTTGGCTTGCCATTTTTCGTAATAATCTACACTTTCCTTCCAATTAGAAAATTTTAAATACTCTTTATGTCTAAAACCAAATAGATTATTTCGCGACATCAAAAATTCACCTTTTAACCATCCAGTTTCCCAAATCACTTGCTTCATTACAATGTCCTTATGGACAATTTCTGATAAACAAATGTAATTTAAGACACTATCCATCAAGATGGTTCGAGAATCTGGTATCGTATCCAAAACTAAAACACCACCTCCAGTTTTATTAAAATCCAAATCTTTACTTTTAAAGTTGGGTTCTGTAGAATTCAAACTAATTTTTTTTGATTTTTCTTCTAGTAAAAGTGCCGAAAGACTTAAAAAGAAGAACGAAATCACTGTAGCTATTTTTACCATGTTTTTCCGATAAGTTAAATATTTTAGCAATTAGAGGTATTTAAGGTATTCCAAAAATCTTGATAACTAGGAGAAGCAAACTACAATTCCTCTAGGATCTACTGGTATTGATTTAATAACTTTTCGCAATTTTCAAAATTAGCTAATCATAAATTTAATACCAAAGGATATCACCTAATTAAAAGAATGACTCCAAGTGATTCAGGAGAAAAAATCAGGAATTTAAACAAAATTTTATTCGGTTTAGCCATGGGATTTGCTATCTTTATCAAGCAAAATGGAAACCTTTGATTCGGATTTCAGTTAGTCCAGTGACCCTAAACCAACAGAAGCCCAAACATGAATGTACTCGTCATCGATATAGGTGGATCCAATCTCAAATTACTCGCCACAGGTCATTCGGAGCGGATTAAAATTCCTTCAGGTGCGGCTTTTACTCCAGAGCAACTCTATCCCCTTATTCGTGAAGCTACTAAGGCCGCAGGCTGGCAGTTTGAAGTGGTATCCATCGGTTTCCCTAGCGTGATCAAAGATGGAAAAATCGCCTCCGACCCTGTCAACATGGGGAAAGGATGGAAAGGCTTTGACTTTGCTGCTGCCTTTGGCTGCCCAGTCAAATTAATCAACGATGCTGCGATGCAGGCACTCGGTAGTTATGCAGGAGGTAAACTCTTGTTTATGGGTTTCGGAACTGGCCTTGGCACAGCGATGATCTACGAACACCTGATCCTGCCATTGGAAGGCGGGCACCTCCCCTTTCGCAACAGCACCTTTGAGCAACATGTAGGCAACGCGGCCCTGATCGAACAAGGTAAAAAGCAGTGGAAGGAATGGGTTTATCATACCATTGAAGAATTTAGAAATTGCTTCCAGCCTGATGAGATTGTCCTTGGAGGAGGCAACTCAAAGTATTTGGAAGAATTGCCTGCCAATTGCCGACTGGGTTCCAACAAAAACGCCCTGACTGGCGGTTTCCGACTCTGGGAACAAGAATATACAATCTAAACCCACTTGTGGAAGTAAATCCATTTCAAAATCAAAATTTTTTCCCAATTCTATCCCATTCCGTATGGCTCAAGTAACTTCAGATGCGCTGGTATTTTATGGGGCCACTGGCGACCTGGCTTTTAAAAAGATTTTTCCAGCCCTTTTCCTTATGGTCAAACGTGGGCATCTTCAGGTGCCCATCATTGGCGTGGCTCGAGGAGATTATGATTTGGAAAAATTGCAGCTTCGAGCCAAAGAAAGCATCCAACGCTATGGACAATTTGAAGAAGAAACCTTTGCCAAATTTCTTCAAACCCTCGCCTTCGTAGGAGGTGACTACACCGACCCAAATACCTTCCAACGCATCCGAGAAGCCTTGGGTATCGCCCAAAACCCTACCCACTATTTAGCCATCCCTCCTATACTATTTCCAAGCATCATTAATCAATTGGAGCAATCGGGCTGTGCCAAAGGGGCTCGAATTATCGTTGAAAAACCTTTTGGCTCGGATTACAATTCTGCAAAAGCTTTAAATAAACTGCTGCTCTCTAAATTTTCGGAAAGTTCTGTTTACCGAATTGATCATTACTTGGGCAAAAGACCGGTCAACAACCTGGTATTTTTTCGGTTTGTCAATTCTCTACTCGAGCCAATTTGGAATCGAAAACACATTGAATCCATTCAAATCACCATGGCGGAGGATTTTGGTATCCAAGGGAGAGGTGCTTTCTACGATGTTACTGGCGCCATCCGCGATGTAATCCAAAACCACCTCTTTCAAATCCTATGTAACCTAACCATGGAGCCCCCTCAATCCTTGGACAGTGAAGCTATCCGTGATGAAAAGGTGAGGGTTTTGAAAGCCGTCGCACCACTACGTGCTCAAGACGTGGTTCGAGGCCAATATACAGGCTATTTAAAGGAAAAAGCCGTTCGTGAAGACTCGATAATAGAAACTTTTGCTGCCATGCGCCTTCACATCAATTCCCCTAGGTGGGAAGGGGTACCTTTTTATATTCGTGCTGGAAAAAAAATGCCCGTCACCTGTACCGAAATTTTGGTGCGATTCAAACACCATCCCTCTCCGTATTCTACCATTGCCTCAAAGCCCAACCACATTCGTTTTCGAATCAGCCCTGATGTAACTGTGGCCTTTGGCATGCTCATTATGGCTCCTGAAGAGGATATGGCCTCGGTGCTTTCAGAGGTGCAAGGAAACCCTACCCCGTTTTCGAACGAAAAAGACGCATACGAGCGCGTATTAACCGATGCGATGGAAGGTGATCCGACACATTTTGCAAGGCAAGATTATGTGGAAGAAGCCTGGAAATTGGTGGATGAATACCTTCATTCGGATTCACCTGTGTTTGACTATGCTCCTGGCACTTGGGGGCCCGAATCGGTAAATGAATTGATCTGTCCTCCAGGTGGATGGAGCAATCCCACTTTGCTGAAGAAATACCAATGAAAATTGAAATTTTCCCACAAACAGAACAAGTGGCCATACAAGCAGCTGCTTACTTGGAGCAGGTGATTCGAAAAGCACTTACCCATCAAAAATCATTCTCCCTAGCAATTAGCGGAGGCCGTACCCCCTGGGAAATGTTGAAAATACTTTCCAAAGCCGATTTGCCCTGGCAACGGATCAACTTGTTTCAAGTGGATGAGCGGGTGGCTCCAGATGGGCATCCAGACCG